>CAJUMD010000003.1 GCA_910587275.1 uncultured Kineothrix sp. | reverse complement strand
GAATTTTACCGGAAGGATTTTTCCTCCATAGACACAGAAAAATTTACAGCCTCTCAAATATCTTTTCCGCTTTCCGCATTTTCTTCCCCATCCGTACCTTCCTGTTTGCCCCATGTTATTTTATAGCTACCTTTAAATCCTGATCCTTTTTCCGTCAGCCACAGTTTTTCGTCTTTTTCTGCAATATACTTTACCGTCCCGCTGTACTCTCCTTCTTTTGTAACGGAATAAACCTCATTTCCTTCACCGTCTTTTAAAGCAAAGGTAACGCTTCCTTTTTCCATTTCTATTTGAAAACAGATTTCTTCTCCTTCTTTTGCCGTAATACGGTCTCCCATCTGTACACCGCTCCAATAGGAGCTCTTTCTTCCGATACTTCCTTCTTCCCTGTCGTTTATGTCCATAACAGAAAAATTGGCATATGCGCATCCTGTCAGCAAACCAATCAAAAAAACCGTAACTGCAAAAAAACTGAATTTTCTCATTTTTGACCATGCTCCTTCCCTTATACTCTTACGTTGTCCGTTAAATCGTAAAGATATCAAAAATGCTTTACAAGCATAACTATTTTTGTCGTTGCCCGCTAAAAAAATCGTATTATTGTATCATTAATATAATACAATAATACGATAAATATTAATTCATGTCAATAAAAAATTTCGGTACTTATTTTCCTTTTCCGCATCAAATTAAATTCCTTCCGGAAAATTGATATATCCCTGCATCCATATAGAGCCTTTGAATCTTCGTCCTACCCTCGGTTCACCAAAAAGGTCTTCCGCATTGATACAGATATCGAAAACCAAATCATTACAGGTAATGGTCATTTGGTATATTTCTTCCGATGTCAGCCTGTTCTTTACCTTATTACAATCCAGGATTTCACCTAAAACGGAATACTGGTCACATTCCACCCCATAAGGCATGAAATAAGTATCCACCAAACTAAACACATCTTCTTTATGAATTTTTCTCGAAATAATGGTATAGGTATCCATATCTTCCAAGGTCAGGCTTTCAATGGCATCCTCATCCCCTTTCCTGGCTGCCGCAATCAGGGAGTTTCTGTCATTGGAGACCTTTTGGATTTTCTGCTTATCCCTTTCGTTTTTACCAATGGGCATTAATATCTTTCCCTGAAGGGACAAACCCGATAGCGTCAGGGTCGTACCCCTTATGGGAAGATGATTGCTGTTCTGCGCTTTTATATACGGAATCATATTTTGGAGGTAGAATATCAGGGAAACACCTACCTTAATGTCATCACAGATTCCCGCATAAGATTCTTTTCCGGCATGGCGCTCCACGGAAACATCTTCTTCGGAACTGATTCCCGTTCCCCGCATATAAGGATAATAATAATCATAGGAAAATTTATTGTCCGAATCAAATTCCCCGCAAACTGCAATTCCAATATTTTCGGCAAAATCCTTGCAAAATTCTGCAAGTATAGTATCTTCACCGTTTGATGTATACGCACGTTCTTCCGACTCTATAATAATATCCGTAATAAGGCTTTGCAGTTCCTTCCTGTCCTTTAGTCCACTAAAACCTATTGCCCTTAAATATTTATGCAAAGATTTCACCTCTTTTCTGTTTTATTCCTTTTTCCATTTTCTTCTTTTATTTTACCTTTATTTTATTACTTTCTGTCCGCCCATATACGGCTTTAGAACTTCCGGAATACGGATAGAACCGTCTGCCTGAAGATTATTCTCCAAAAAAGCAATGAGCATTCTTGGCGGAGCAACAACCGTATTATTTAATGTATGCGCATAATACTTGGTCTTTTCACCGTTTACACGGATTTTTAATCTTCTCGCCTGTGCGTCGCCAAGATTGGAACAGCTTCCTACTTCAAAATATTTTTTCTGTCTTGGAGACCATGCCTCCACATCATAAGATTTTACTTTTAAGTCAGCCAAATCGCCGGAACAGCATTCGATTGTCCTTACCGGAATGTCCATGGAGCGGAACAAATCCACCGTATTCTGCCACAATTTTTCAAACCAAACCGGGGATTCTTCCGGTTTACATACTACAATCATTTCCTGCTTTTCAAACTGGTGGATACGGTATACTCCTCTTTCTTCCAAACCATGCGCTCCCTTTTCTTTCCTGAAGCAAGGGGAATAACTGGTAAGGGTTTTTGGCAGTTCTTCCTCCGGTATAATGGTATCGATAAATTTGCCAATCATGGAATGCTCCGATGTTCCAATCAAATATAAATCTTCCCCTTCAATTTTATACATCATGGCATCCATTTCCGCAAAACTCATTACACCTGTGACCACATTACTCCGTATCATGAACGGAGGTACACAATAGGTAAAACCCCTTCCAATCATAAAATCCCTTGCATAAGCAATAACCGCAGAATGAAGTCTCGCAATATCTCCCATTAAATAATAGAAACCATTGCCGGCAACCTTCCTCGCACTGTCCAAATCAATACCGTTTAATTTCTCCATAATATCCGTATGGTAAGGAACCTCAAAATCAGGAACCACTGGTTCGCCATATTTTTTCACTTCCACATTCTCGGTATCGTCTTTTCCAATCGGTACGCTGGCATCAATTATGTTTGGAATCGCCATCATAATTTTTGTTATTTTTTCTTCCAGTTCTTTTTCTGTTTCTTCCAACTCTGTAAGGCGTTTTGCATTGGCAGCCACTTCCGCTTTCTTTGCCTCCGCTTCTTCTTTCTTTCCCTGTGCCATTAATGCACCGATTTCTTTTGAAATTTTGTTACGGCTGGAACGGAGGTTATCCGCTTCCTGTTTTGCTTTCCTGCTTTCCACATCCAAACCAATGACTTCATCCACCAGTCCCAGTTTGCTATCCTGGAATTTCTTCTTAATATTTTCTTTTACCGCATCCGGGTTTTCCCTTAAAAATTTAATGTCGATCATGGTAAATACTCCTTTTCCCTTTTTGTGCTTATATAATTTAGTAATTACACTCTATTTTATTATTGAATCATTTCCACTACTTCTTTAATAAAAATATTTTTTTCCATTGACAGATCCTTAATAATATTCTGCCATACCTTGTCCCCTTTCCCGTCCAAAATAATTTTTATAAATGGCTTGTCCGGAAAGTGATTATTTTGCTCCGTTACCATTCCTATTTCTCCTTCATTTGTCCTTACATAAGTGCCTGCCGGATAAACTGCCGTAAATTTAAGAAATGTATCCACTACAATACTGTCGTACAAAATATTCCTGCTTTGTTTTAAATAACGGATTGCTTCATGCACTTTCCTTTTTTTATGTCCGATTCCGCAAATCATTTCATCAAATACTTCACAGACACATACAATCTCCGCTTCCAGGGGAAAATCCCTGCTTTTCATCGGATATCCTAATCCGTTTCTGCATTCATGGTGGAATAATATTATGTTTTTACTTACTTCAGATATCCATGGTTCATCCTTTAAATCTGAATATCCGTATACCGGATGCTTCCTATATTCCGATGCCCTCGCTTCCGTCATTCTCTCAATGTCCCTATCGGTATAGTCCACAGTTATATATCTTATACCTAAATCGTGCAATAAGCAAGCCACTCCGATATCCTTTATTTTTCTGTCATCCATTCCCATCCTCAATGCGGTTAAAACAGATAAGGCACATACGGTAATGGAGTGTTCATAAAGATCATAACTTCTTTCCCTTATGTCATATACTTTTTCCGCTACCTCTTTTTCCTTCAAAAGCATATTGATAATATCATCTGCTGTACTGCATAACTTTGCTAATTCCTCATTTTTACTGTAAATATGTTTTTCCAATATATTCTGTACTTTTCGGCTGACTTCCTTTTCCAAATTTTCTTCCAGCAAATTAATCTTTGTATTTGTTTTCATATTGTCGCCGCCGGAGTCTTTTTTTTCCTCCATTATTTCTTTTTTTGTTTTTTCCCTGACACAGACTTCTAAGATATCCAGTTCTTCTAATTTTTCAATATATTCCTTTTTTAATATTATTCCTTCTGAGAGCAATACTTTGTATTCAGGAGTCATAACCGCCTTTGCCAGTATTTCGCCTCCTTTTAACTCACTGATTTTGCATATCTTCATAGTACTCCTCCCAGCCAAAAAAATCCATACTCATTTTCCGGCATTTAATGACAAATGAATCGTCTGTTACTCCTCATCTGACTGTTAATAAAACCTATGATACATGGATACCCATGGCAATATCCAGTGCCTGTTTTTCTTCCTCCCCTAATGTAATATCGCACTGACCATTTTTAATTTCTTTTGTATAAGAATAACATCCTTCCGTGCTATGGACGGAATTTAAGACAAATCCGTTATCATTTTCATCCAAAAGGACAAGGCTGAAACTTAGTCGTCCTCCCATTTCCTGAAATGCATCATATCTTACAATACCGATTTTTTGAAACGTGGATTCCAGCTTCTTATATAAATCCCTAATATCCCTTTTGTTTTTTTCCACGGATGTTTTAATAAATTTATTATCCTCATATAATCCAATGATATCCATTTCAAGACTTTTTGCATCTTTTCCCTGCATAAACTTAGAGTATCTCTTTTTCAGTTTGGAAGTCGATACCATTTGTATTATTACCAGTACTGTTAAAAGCAACAGCAAAACCAACATTCCTATAAAAATATATCCGACATCCAAACCACCTAATCCCATGTAGTTTAATATTTCGCTATTCACGTTTTCCTCCCAGTGTAAATATGTCATGTCAATGTGTCAGCTTATCCGTAATTTTCTCCAGGTCATCATGACTATAAAATTCTATTTCAAGTTTACCGCTTCCCTCTCCTTTGGAAGAAATCAAAACTTTTGTACCAAGTGCCTGCTTTAATTTTTCTTCCACATCCTGATAAATTATTTGTAATGCTTTATCTGTCTGTATTGTTTTTTTCTGTTTCGGCGGTGTATTCAGATTTTTCACCAATTTTTCCACATCGCGTACGCTAAGTTTTTCATCAAAAATTTTTTGGGCAATGGTATACTGTTGTTCCGCATCTTCTATGGAAATCAGAGCACGGGCATGTCCGGTGGAAATCATGTCGTCAATAATCATCTGTTGCACTTCCTCACACAATTTCAGTAACCGCATGGAATTGGTTACCGCCGTCCGGCTTTTGGAAACCCTCTCTGCCACTTCATCCTGCTTTAAATGAAACTCCGTCAAAAGTCTCTTATATGCCAGTGCTTCTTCAATAGGATTTAAATCCTCCCTTTGAATATTCTCAATCAAAGAAATCTCCACAATTTCCTGGTCTGTCAAATCCTTAATGATAACCGGAACTTCTTTTAATCCAGCCATCTTAGCAGCACGCCATCGTCTCTCCCCCGCGATTATTTCATAATATGATTTTCTGTCCTGTACCAAAATAGGCTGCAGCAACCCAAATTGTTTAATGGATTCTGCCAATTCCAACAAAGAATCCTCGTCGAAATTTTTTCTTGGCTGTTCCCTGTTAGGTTCCACCATTGTAATTTTAACTAATACTTCCGAAGTTTTTTCCTGTTCCTTTTTTTCTTCCTTTCCGCCTTCATTATTTTTTGATTCATTTATCCCAACCGTATTGGGAATCAGGGAATCCAATCCCCTTCCCAATCCCTTACCTCTGACAGCCATGTTTTTCCTTCCCTTTCCTTTTTTTACCGGTTAATGACTTCCTCTGCAAGCATCATATATGCTTCTGCACCTGCCGATTTTGGATCATACATATTAATCGGCATTCCGTAACTGGGTGCCTCTGCCAAACGGATATTCCTTGGAATCATTGTTTTATAGATTTTTTGGTTCAAATGGCTTTTTACGTTTTCCACTACCTGCATGGAGAGATTTGTTCTTGAATCATACATGGTAAATACAATACCCTCCATATCCAATTCAGGATTTAATCTTTCCTTCACTAAATTCACCGTATGTATCAATTGGCTTAAACCTTCCAAAGCATAGTACTCACACTGGATTGGAACCAACACCGAATCCGCTGTTGTCATGGAATTAATCGTCAGCATGTTTAATGATGGAGGACAATCTATCACAATAAAATCATACTGGTCTTTCACCCAATCTACTTCATTACGCAAAATGAATTCTTTCTTATCTACTCCTATTAATTCAATCTCCGTTGCAGCAAGATTTACATTGGAAGGAATTAATGACACTCCTGCAATTACTTCTTTTATAATGCACTCCTGTATGGAACATTCCCCTAATATCAATTCATATATTGTATTATCCAAATTATTTTTATCTACCCCAAAACCACTGGTGGTATTTCCTTGCGGATCCGTATCAATAACCAATACTTTTTTTCCCTTTGCTGCCAAAGCAGCAGATAAATTGATGGAGGTTGTTGTCTTACCGACACCTCCTTTTTGATTTGCTATTGCAATCGTTCTTCCCATCTTTTTTCACCTTTCGTTCTAACTAATTGTTACTAGACGATTATATCACTTATTTACTTGTTTCGCTATATTTAATTTTACCGGAAAAGTAATTCATTTACATGTTTCACGCATACTATTTATAATATAATGTTTCACGCATTTCATTTACTATATCTAGCGTTTATATGTTTCACGTGAAACATTATATTGTACTTAATTCAATACAAATTAAATATGTTTCACGTGAAACATTTAAACTTGACAAAAAAATTTCCAATTACAAAATGTTCATACACCTTGTATTGGAAATTTCATTTTTTAGAACAACTTTATCAAATTATTCTTAATAGCAAACACCGCCGCCTGTGTCCTGTCATTCACATTAATTTTCTTAAAGATATTAGAAATATGATTTTTTACTGTTCTTTCGCTAATATTTAAATTCAGGGCAATTTCCTTATTAAACATCCCATTTGCCACATGGACTAATACTTCCCTTTCACGATTTGTCAAAGAATCTATTTTTGCCTTATCACTATCCCTATTAATCAGACGGTTGTTCAAAGCAGGAATCAAACTTGGCTGGATATAATTTTCCCCGGCTATAATATGATAAATAGCACTTTTTAATTCCGCCGATTCCGCATCCTTCAAAATATATCCTTCTACACCGATATCCACTGCCCTTAGCAAATATTCCACTTCATTATGAACCGTTAATATCAATACCTTTGTATCTATTTTATTTTTCTTTATTTCCTCTAATACTTCAATTCCATTTTTTTTTGGCATATTAATATCCAACAGCAGGACATCCGGCTTTACCGATACTACTTTTTCCAAACATTCAACACCGTTCGATGCCTCTGCCACTACTTTTATGCTTCCATCAAATTCAAGAAGCTGACGGATTCCTTCCCTCATTAACATATGGTCATCTGATATCATAACATTAATACTCATATAACAATACTCCTATTTTTCCAAAAGTGGAATAATGATTTTAATCACTGTTCCTTTATTAGGCTTGGAATCTATTTCCATGGTTCCACATAAAATTTCTACCCGTTCCTTCAGAATATTTAAGCCAAAATGTCGCTGTTTCTCCGTTAAAACTTTATCCACATCAAAACTCTGCCCATTATCTGCCACTATTATTATGCAAGTATTTTCAGCAATTTTCTTTAATTCAAAAAAAACAACAGAACCACTGGAATGCTTAATTGCATTGTTAGTACATTCCTCAATAATCCTAAAGATAGTCATTAACACTAAAGAATTATTACAGTTAATTTCTTCAATATTATAAAACACTTCAAAATCAGACGACTCTTTTAAATGATCTGCCAACCTTTCAAAAGACTCCTTCAATCCCAAATCATCAAATGTCATGGGTCGAAGGTCGAAGATAGTATTACGTATTTCCTTAATTACCGACCGGAGATTTTTACTCACCGACACTAACTCCAGTTTTGCCCTCACCGGATCATCATCAATAAACATGGAGCTTAATTCTATCTTATGGATAATATGTGTCAGGTTCTGCAAGGAGGTATCATGCAGATCTCTTGCAATACGCTGCCTTTCCCTCTCCTGGATGTCCAAAATCTGTAAACCACGATTGATACTCGCCTTATCCACTTGCATCAGGACATCCTTTTGTTCCTGTTTTTCCGTAAAATATTGTCTTTCAAAGTAATTTAATAAAGCGCTTACTGTTTTTATGTAATTATCTAAGTCTTCTGTCTCCTTTTTATAATATTGATATTCATTCTCATTTAAATATTTCTCTTTTCTTTCTTCCAGTAAATTTTTTTTTGAAAAGAAAGATTCATACATTTTCCTCAGACCCTCATACAGCTCATCAGACATTCCCTTCACCCCTTTTGATTTACTGCACGGAAAAAATATTCGGTTGTTTTACCTTTCTTCATTTCGCCCTAATCCATTTTTTCCTTTCCTGTTATTTCTTATTTATACTCTTTTTTATACTCTTTCAGACTCTGCCCCTCCAGCTAAAAATATGCGGATAAAATAGAAACAGACATTTTTTTACCTGTTTCATCATAATTTCCACATTTTTATATAACTATAATATAATAAAACTCTTAAGATGAAAAGATATTTTTTCTTATTTTTTATTTGTAAGTTTATGTTCCATCCGATATAATATTTACATAATGATAAGCTAAAAGTATGAAAATGAAATAGAAAATTAAAACTTGACCCATGGAGGCAAAAATGAAAAATAAAATGAAAACCCTTACCATGCTATCGGGACTCACCGTGGCGTCCATGTATACCATTAACAGAATCAAATACTCTTTATATACGGTTAAAAATTACCTGAAATATAAGGAAAACAATTACTACGAATGGCGTTTCGGGAAGATAAGATACTGTAAAAAAGGAAGTGGCGCTCCCCTTCTTCTTTTGCATGACCTGACGGTTGGAAGCTGTGTTTACGAATTTGACAAAATCACGGACAGCCTTTCCGCAAGCCATGAAATATATGCCATCGACCTGCTGGGATACGGGCTGTCGGACAAACCCTACATTACCTATACCAATTACTTATATGTCCAACTGGTTATCGATTTTATTAAAAACATCATTGGAAAGAAAACAGATATCATTGCCACAGGGGATTCCGTACCCATTGCGGTTATGGCGTGTCACAATGACCCGGAAGCCATTAACAAAATGATTTTCATAAATCCGAAAAACCTTTACGAGTCCAACCTAATTCCATCCAAACAGACAAAACTGTTAAAGTATCTACTGGAAACCCCTATTATGGGTACCTATATCTATAACCTGCTGACCAACAAAATATCCATGGAAAAAACATTCCGTCAGGATTATTTTTACAATCCCATGAATATCGATGAAAAAGATATCCTGGCATATTTGGAAGCCGCCCATTTTCCTGATTACAGCTCCAAATACGTATATTCCAGTTACATTTCAAAATATATTAATACAAATATTATACACGCCTTAAAAGAAATCAACCACAGCATATCCATTATCGGCGGAAAAGAAGAACCCGGCATGGACGATACCATTAAGAATTATACTTATTATAACAGCGCCATCGAATCCGTACTGATTCCATATACCAAACACCTTCCCCACATGGAATCACCGGACCAGGTTATGGAAAGCATCCACATGTTTCTCCATTCAAAAACCCCGCTGCAAACAAATGGACATTCGTCTTGCAAATAACCCCATCCATTCCGTTATAAAGGTTCTTTTGCAGGGATACCCGCCTTCCTTGGAAATTTTCCCGGCGTTGGTTTTATTTTATCTATTATAAGCAGATTCCTGTAAATATCCGAATGGGGCAGGTAAAAATCCACCTGTCCCGTTACCTTTCCTCCCAAAAGAAATACGGCTTTTTCTGCAGCGGACAATTCTTCCGCCAGCTTTTCCGATTTATAGGAAATAAACTTACCGCCAGCCTTTACAAAAGGAATACAATATTCCGACAGAGTGGACAAATTGGCAACTGCCCTCGAAACACATAAATGATAGGATTCCCGGAATTTTTCCTCTCTTCCGAAATCTTCCGCCCTGCCGTGAATGGTTTCTGCATCTTCCAATCCCAATTTTCCGATGACCTCATCCAAAAACTTCACTCTTTTCTTTAAGGAATCCAAAAGAGTCATTTTCACTCCGGGAAACATAATTTTAATGGGAATGGAAGGAAAACCGGCTCCCGTTCCCACATCAATGAGGGACAATCCTTTTTCCAAAATACAATCCGTAAAATCATATGCTTTTACAATCGAAAGGCTGTCCACAAAATGTTTCTGGAACACCCCTTCCATGTCGGTAATCGCAGTAAGGTTCATGAAGGAATTCCATTCCACCAGTAGATGATAATATTCCACGAACTGCTCCTTTTGTTTGCCGTCAGGTACAAGGTTCAGTTCCTTTAGGTTTTCTTCAAACTGCTTTATTACGGAATCAAAATTTTCTGCCATATAGATGCCATTCCTTTTTCATGTTTTTTTCTTTTCCCTCATTCATTTCTTTGGTATTGTTCCAAATAAACAAGCAATACCGAAATATCCGCAGGGGATACCCCGGATATCCTTGATGCCTGGCCAACGGATACCGGTTTATAATCCATTAATTTCTGCCTTGCCTCCAAACGCAGACTTTTTACATCCCGATAATCCAAATCATGGGGAATTTTCTTTTTTTCCATTTTCTTAAACTGATGCACCTGTCTTAGCTGCCTTACGATATAGCCTTCATACTTAATCTCTATCTCTACCTGTTCAATGACATCTTTTGGTAAAGGCTTCCTGTCCGTATCGAGTTCCGCCAGTATTTCATACGATAATTCCGGGCGGCACATCAGTTCTGCCATGCTTGTACCCGTTTTCAATGCGGTACTTCCTTTGGAAAGAAGAAAATCCTGCACCGGTTTGGAAGCTCCGACGGAAAGATTTTTCAAACGCACGACTTCTTCTTCTATCATCGCTTTTTTCTTAAGAGTCTCCCGGTAAAGTTCTTCCGGAACCAGTCCGGCAAAATAACCTTTTTCCCTCAAACGCAGGTCTGCATTATCCTGTCGCAGCAAAAGACGGTATTCTGCCCTCGAAGTCATCATACGGTAAGGTTCAAAATTATCTTTTGTCACTAAATCATCAATTAATACCCCAATATATGCTTCCGAGCGGTCAATGGTCATCTGCTTCTTTCCAAGAATGGAAAGGGCAGCATTGATTCCACCAACCAACCCCTGTGCTGCCGCTTCTTCATAACCGCTGCTTCCGTTAAACTGCCCGCCGCTGAAAAGTCCCTTAATTTCCTTAAATTCCAAAGTAGGATACAGTTGCTTCGGGTTAATACAGTCATATTCAATGGCATAAGCATTCCGTACAATTTTGCAATGCTCCAATCCCGGTACCGTCCGGTACATGGCAAGCTGTACATCTTCCGGTAATGAAGAAGACATCCCTCCCACATACATTTCATTGGTATGCAGTCCTTCCGGTTCAATAAAAACCTGATGTCTCTCTTTATCCGCAAACTTTACCACCTTATCCTCAATGGAAGGACAATATCTGGGACCCGTTCCCTCAATAACCCCTGCATAAATCGGCGAACGGTCCAAATTTCCGCGAATAATTTCATGGGTTTTTCCATTGGTATACGTCAGCCAGCAGGAAACCTGGTCAATTTGTACATCCTCCGGATTGGTGGAAAAAGAAAAAGGAACCACCCTTTCATCCCCAAACTGTTCCTCCATTTTGGAAAAATCAAGACTCCGCTTATCCATTCTCGCCGGCGTCCCTGTCTTAAACCTTCTCATCTCAATTCCAAGGCTTATTAAGGAATCCGTCAAGTGGTTGGCTGCCTGCAGACCGTTTGGACCCGTATGGGTAATGGCTTCGCCGCAAAGACATCTTGCTTTTAAATAAGTTCCCGTACAAAGCACTACCGCTTTGCATTCATATACCGCACCGGTAAAAGTCTTCACGCCGGTAATTTTTTTTCTGTGTTTTTTTCCATCCGGCTTTCCGGCTTCCATGTCATCTTCCATATCTTCGGTCAAAAGCTCACAGACTTCTGCCTGCTTAATGGTCAGGTGTTCCTGGTTTTCCAATACCTTTCTCATGGCACGGGAATATTCTGCCTTATCCGCCTGCGCACGTAAAGAATGAACCGCAGGACCCTTGGAAACATTTAACATTTTTGACTGGATAAACGTCCGGTCAATGATTTTTCCCATTTCACCGCCAAGGGCATCAACTTCCCTTACCAAATGCCCTTTGGAAGATCCCCCGATGTTAGGGTTGCACGGCATCAGGGCAATACTGTCCACATTGACCGTAAAAATAACCGTTTCCAAACCCATTCTTGCACAGGCAAGCGCTGCTTCACAACCCGCATGTCCCGCGCCGACCACACACACATCCACCTGTTCCTTTATCTGTGTCATACCCATCGAAAAACATTCCTCCGTTATTTTCCCATACAGAATTTTGAAAATATTTCATTCACCAAATCTTCTCCTACTTCCTCCCCGATAATGGTTCCGAGGGAAGCATAAGCGCTCATCAGGTCAATGGAATAAAAATCCTCTGGCATATGGTTTTCAAGACTTGTCCTAACCTGCAGCATACTTTCGTAAGCATCCCGGATTGCTTCCTTATGTCTCATATTTGTAATAACCACATCCTCCTGAAAAGAAATCTCCCCATGGAAAAACATTTCCTTAATTTTTTCTTCCAAAAGATAAATCCCCGTATTTTCTTTTGCGGAAATACGGATGATTTCCAATCCCTCATTTTTATTTTTCTGTTTCAGGATTTCTTCCGTCACCACCATATCCAAATCCGTCTTGTTCAAAAGGAATATGGTTTTTTTCCCCTGAATCATTTTCATGATATCATCATCATTTTCATTCAAAGGCACGGAACTATCCACCATGTAAATAATCAAATCTGCATCCAAAGCATATTTTTTCGCTTTTTCCACGCCTATTTTTTCCACCGCATCTTCGGTAAAACGTATTCCCGCCGTATCAATTACATGTAAACTGATTCCATTTAACCGGATATGTTCTTCCAGCACATCCCTTGTGGTTCCCGCCACATCCGTTACGATTGCCTTTTCCTCACCCACCAGTAAATTCAGCAGTGAAGATTTTCCCGCATTAGGCTTTCCTACGATTACCGTATGGACGCCTTCTTTTAATATTTTTCCGTTTTCCGAAGAATCCAGCAGTTTTTTCAATTCCACAATGATTTCTTCCGTCTTTTCTGACAATCTTTCCATATACCCGTCCAAACTAATATGTTCCGGGTCATCCAAAGCCGATTCAATAAAAGCAATTTCATAAAGGATTCCTTCACGGAGCCGTTTAACCAAATCCGATACCGAACCCCTGAGCTGTCCCATGGAACTTTTCAGGGCAAGCCGGTTTTTGGACTGTATAATATCCATTACGGCTTCCGCTTTGGAGAGATCAATTCTGCCGTTTAAAAAAGCCCGTTTGGTAAACTCTCCCGGCTGCGCAAGTCTTGCCCCGTTTTGCAGTACGGTTTCCAACACTTCGCCGACCACCAGAATCCCGCCATGGCAATTAATCTCAACCGTATCCTCTGCCGTATAACTGCGGGGCGCTCTCATCAGACTGACCATGACTTCATCTATAACTTCATCCCCTCCTGCTTCCGGCTTCACGATAAATCCATAATGAATGGTATGGGAAGCAAAAGTTGATAAAATCTTTCTGCCGGATTTTGAGCGGAATATTTCATTTACAATATTTACCGCATCATCCCCGCTGACCCGGACGATTCCGATTCCGGCTTCGGACATGGGGGTGGATATGGCTGCGATTGTCGGCTGCATTTATGGTATCCTCCTGAAATGGTTGTCTGTTCAAAACTTCTTTCATATTACCACATATTTTTGAACATTTCCATTGGAATGTTTTCTTGATGGGAGGGGATAAGCGGACGCATAAACAGGAAACTTTTTCTGTGGCAGCGGAATGCCTGTCCCAAAAAAAGCTGCCAAATGGAATTTAAGTTCTTTCCATTTGGCAGCTTTGCTGTTTGTTTTCTATCTTTTTAATGTTACTACCACTCTGCGGAATGGTTCGTCCCCTTCACTGTGGGTTGTCACATATTTATCATTCTGCAATGCGGAATGGATAATCCTTCTTTCGTAAGGATTCATGGGTTCCAAAGAAACCGGGCGTTTTGTTCTTTTTACCTTGTATGCAATGTTTTTTGCAAGGTTTTCCAAAGTTTCTTTTCTTCTCTGACGGTAATTCTCGGTATCTACTTTTACCCTGATATAGTTTTCGGCTTCTTTGTTTACCACCAGGGATACCAGATACTGTAAAGAATCAAGGGTCTGTCCCCTTTTTCCAATCAGGACGCCCATTTCGTCCCCGCTCAAATCAATGTCCATGGAATTATCCAGTTCATCATATTTTACGTCAACCGCTACCGTAAGTTTCATCGCGTCAAATACGTCATTCAAAAACTGCTTCGCATTGTCGGCAACGGAATTCTTTACTTTTGCCCTGATAACCGCCGGTTTGGAACCTATTCCAAGGAAACCCGCCGAACCTTCTTCCACTACTTCATATTCCAGCTTATCGCTGGTTACAAGCAGTTTCTGGCATGCTTCGGTAATTGCATCATTTAATGTTTTTGCTGATACCTGAATATAATCCATTACAATACCCTCCCTTTATTTCCTGTTATTCTTCTCATTATACTGCTTGACCATATTCGCCTTCGCAGCTATGCTCCCCGCCTTTGCATTTTTGTTGTAATATTCCGTGGATTTGCGTACCGCCTCGTCCCTTTCCTCCTGCGTCATGGTGGACACGGAATTTGCTTTAGTCGAAATGGACTTTGTATTCATTGTGGCATATTCGCTGAGCATCTTATTGGTAGCGCTCTTTTTCTCCAGCTTCTTTTTATTTTTTTCAAGGTTCTGCTTAATAACTTCCTCTAAATCCATCTTATCAATATGCTTATTGATAACAACCTGCTGCACGCTCCTTACCACAGACCCGGCAATCCAGTAAATACCCATACCTGCCGGAAACGAATAACAGAAAATCGCCGACATAATTGGCATCATCACATTCATCGTCTTCATTGAAGAAGCCATGGGGTTGTCCTGACTGTTATTGTTTGTTTCCGCCTGCGGCATCAGCTTCGTGTTAATCCACTGGGTCAGGGCGGACAGTACGGGAACTGCCAGGGCAGCCACAACCATCAGGTAAGCCCCACTCTCCAATGCCTCATGGACAATGAAGGAAGGGGAGTTCCCTATATTCAGTCCCAAAAAGTTGTTGTATCTTTCCAAAATGGACACCGTGCTGTCCACATCCGCGGACAAAGAAGGAAATTTTTCCGCAATGCTGTGCCATTCCGTTGTTGAAGCACGGTTCAGTACATCAATAAACGTATTCTGCACATACTGCACATTGCCACTTGTAAAAGATTCATTCGTAAACTGGTTCGCAAACATGGCGGCATCCTTGAATGTCTGGATAAAATCCGCACTTCCTGCCTGTGCAATCAGCTTGTCCACCAAAGGGAAAAATGCTTCCTTAATCTTGCCCACATAAGCCGGCATGGAATAAATGACGCGATACAGTGCAAAGAGGATGGGCATCTGTATCAAAAGCTGCAAACAGCTTCCGGTAGGGGAAACCCCGTACTTTGCATAAACCGCATCCGTTTCATCCTTCATCCTCAACATGGATTCGTTATCCGTTTTATTCTTATACTTGTCACGGATTGCCTGTACTTCCGGGTTCATTTTAGCTGACAGCTTAGAAAACTTCTGCTGTTTAATGGTGAGCGGCATCATAAGAAGATTTACCACTACCGTAAATAAAATAATGGCAAGACCGGTATTTGGAATCCCAATCTTATCCAGACAGAAAAAGATTCCTTCCATTATATAACCGAGAAGCTGCGCCACCGGTCCGATAATAAAAGTCTGATTCTGCGTTAAAATTATACCTGACAATTTCTTTCCTCCTAATCCTTAATCCTTAAGATTCACAGTCTTCTCTATGGAACGGGATCGTATCCCCCTTTTGAAAAAGGATTGCACCTCAAAATCCTCCATGCCGCCAAACATCCTCCCTTAAAAGCGCCGTACTTTTCCACCGCCTCCAGCCCGTATTCCGAACAGGTAGGATAATAAGGACATTTTGTGGTTTTCATCGGTGACAGATACTTTCTGTAAAACTGAATCATGTAGATAAGTAATTTTTTCATAGCCATTTTCAAATCCAACTCCATCTTTCCACAAACGCATATCCTAATAAAAGTATATCCTTAAGATATGATGGAGTTTTCCGAGATGTAATAATGCGCTTTCCACTTCAGCATACCCTGCCGACGACGCATTTTTCCTTGCAACGACCACTATATCTAAACCACTATTAAATATATTTTCATGCAGCCGGTAACTTTCCCTCACAAGCCTTGTCACCCTATGGCGTACAACGCTGTTTCCTACTTTTTTACTGACAGAGATTCCAAGCCTGTTTTTATCCGTATGATTTTCTAACACATACATTACCAGGTAACGGTTGGCAAAAGACTTTCCTTTTTTATAAACATTCCTGAAATCATCATTTTTCTTTAAAGAATCTGAGAAATTCATAGACATTCCTTCCACAATCGGGTAAGAAAAAAATTTCCATACCCGTGCGCCAAAAATCCGTCAGCTTTGGCATATGCAAAAGAGAAAAAAGGTCACAATACTGTGACCTATGCGGATAATCTCTTTCTTCCCTTTGCCCTTCTGGCTGCCAAAACTTTCCTTCCGCCCTTTGTGCTCATCCGGCTCCTGAACCCATGGACTTTCTTTCTGTGCCTTTTTTTCGGCTGATATGTCATTTTCATATGGATACACCTCCTTTTTTACCTTCTTATTTCCGAACCGTAAAAACCTTCCTGTCTGATAAGAAAAATCCGTGTTAGAAAATATCATTACGATTATAATGGATATTCCTATTTCCGTCAAGTAAAAATCACCCAAAAAATGCCGAAAAAATCATGAAAAATGCATGTTTTTTCTCAATACCATATTTAGTTATCCTGTTTTTTTTTACAACTAAATATAGATACCTAAAAAGTTATCCACAATGCCTGTCTATCCGCACCATTTCTGTTTCACTTATCCACATAATGTGTATAAATTGTGGAAAACTTTCTTTTTCCATGTGAAAACAACATGGCTTCCCTAAAACAAAAACCTTTTTTCCGCATACTTAAAGATGTTCATAACCATTCTTACGGTTATACACATACCAAAACGGCAGTCAGCAAAACCGGCCGGTTATGCACTTCCTTATCCCCATTTTGTGTATAACCTTATGAGGAAAATTAATCATTTGAAATTTTAGGTTATTTATATTAATATATAAATGCGGTATTTTTGCCTGCCCGTTTTACATGAACCCGCATTAAGGAAATCGGAGGAAATTTCATGGATTTTATTCAAGAAAATTGGGAACTGATTAAACAGACGATTAAAAAAGAGTATGACCTGTCAAACATATCCTACAATACATGGATATCCAACTTGAATTACTACGGTTTGGAAAACGACATCATTACGATTACCATACCTTCCGACCAGGCACATGCCTTAAGTTACATTACCAATAAATATAAAAGTTATTTTCAGGTAACGATTTCTGAAATGATGGACCATGATTACGACATTTCCTTTGTACTGGAAAAAGACATCGAGAAAAACGGAACCGGCGGGGATTCCATGGAATTAAAGCCTTATTACAATATTAATTATGAAAAGGCAAATCTGAATCCGAAATACCGGTTTGACACCTTTGTGGTAGGAAGCAACAATAAATTTGCACATTCCGCTTCCCTCGCCGTGGCGGAATCCCCGGGCAACACCTACAATCCCCTCTATTTATATGGGGGAGCGGGACTTGGAAAAACGCACCTGATGCATTCCATTGGTCATTTTATCTTAAAACAGAACCATAATACCAAAGTCCTTTACGTTACTTCCGAACAGTTTACCAACGAAGTAATCAATTCCATCCGGAGCGGTAACGCGGCGGACATGACAAAGCTCCGGGAAAAATACCGGACCGTGGATGTACTTCTTATTGACGACATCCAATTCATTATCGGTAAGGAAAGCACACAGGAGGAATTTTTCCACACCTTCAACGTCCTCCATGCGGCAGAAAAACAGATTATCATTTCCTCGGATAAACCGCCGAAAGAAATGGAAACCCTGGAAGAAAGATTCCGTTCCCGTTTTGAATGGGGATTAATTGCGGATATCCAGCCGCCCGATTACGAAACCCGGATGGCAATCCTGCAGAAAAATGCGGAAAATTTCAGCAAAAAGATAGAGGATGAAGTCTTTTCCTATGTGGCGACCAATATTAAGTCCAACATCAGGGAACTGGAAGGCGCATTTAATAAAATTATTGCCTTTTCCAAATTAAACAATGTGGAAATAAACCTGGAAATGGCACAGGAAGCCTTAAAAGATATTATTTACCCGGACAAGCCAAAGGAAATCAGCCCTACACTTATTATAAATGTTGTGGCGGAACATTTCGGAGTGAATCCCGACGATATTACTTCCAAAAAAAGAAACTCCGAATTTGTGGAAGCCAGACAGGTGGTCATGTACTTATGCCGTTCCATGACCGACACTTCTTACCAGAACATCGGCAGGATTCTCGGCAAAAAGGACCACACCACCATTATCCACGGCGTCAACAAGATTACGGATGAATTAAGGACCAACGATGACTTAAGGAACAAAGTGGAAACCATACGGAAGAAAATAAGTCCTTCTTAGAAAAATAAACCCTGTTGAAGGTTCTGTGGGTAAATATGGAATAAGTATTTTTTTCCTGTTGATAACGGTTGATAACTTCATTTATTTTATATGCTTAATAAAAACTATTTTAAGACGCAATATTTAATATGTGAATAACCCTGCTTTAAAAATAAAGTTATATTGTGTTTTTCACATAGATAATGATTTCTTTTTTCCCTGAAAAATAGTATAATAGATAGGGTTATACACAAATCAACAATCCTTATTAAGGATATGAATAAATTCTTTTCTTATAAATATGCTCTTGCACGCGTTACGGAAACAGTACGGTTTTGTTTTTTGCACGAAAGGAGTTATACACATGAAGCTGGTATGTTCAAAATCAAATTTGTTAAACGGTGTCCAAACAGTATCAAAAGCTGTTCCAAATAAAACGACTATGTCCATCTTAGAATGCATCCTTGTGGATGCAAGGGATGCGGAAATTAAACTGATGGCAAATGACATGGAACTTGGGATTGAAACCATCATTGAAGGTGAAATTGTGGAAAAAGGCATGATTGCACTGGATGCCAAAATATTTTTGGAGATTGTGCGTAAATTGCCGGACAGCGAAATAACCATTGTTACGGATGAGTCTCTAAAAACCACGATTACCTGCGAAAAATCCAAATTTAACATTATCGGAAAATCAGGAGAAGATTTTTCTTATCTACCGTCCATAGAGAAGATTGATTCCATTATCGTATCGCAGTTTACGTTAAAGGAAGCGGTAAGGCAGACCATATTTTCCATTTCGGATAATGATAATAATAAACTGATGACGGGCGAATTATTTGAAATCAACGAGGATATCCTCAAAGTGGTTTCCCTTGACGGGCACCGCATATCCATCCGTAAAATAAGGTTAAATAATTTCTATATGCCTAAAAAAGTAGTGGTTCCGGGAAAGACGTTAAATGAAATCAGCAAGATTCTTTCCGGCGATACGGATAAGGACGTGCATATTTTCTTTACGGATAAGCATATTGTATTTGAATTTGACAATACCACCGTGGTATCCAGACTGATTGAAGGGGATTATTTTAAGATTGACCAAATGCTTTCCAGCGATTATGAAACAAGGGTAAGGATTAACAAAAAAGAGCTGTTAAACTGCATTGACAGGGCGACCCTGTTGGTGAAGGAAGGAGATAAGAAGCCCATTATCATAAATATCATTGACGGAATGATGGAACTGAAAATTAATTCCGCAGTGGGAAGCATGAACGAAGATATCGATATCGAGAAAAAAGGAAAGGATATCATGATTGGTTTTAACCCGAAATTTTTAATAGATGCGCTCCGGGTCATTGATGATGAGGAAGTGGATATTTATCTTGTTAATCCGAAAGCGCCCTGTTTCATCAGGGATGCGGAGGAGAGTTATATTTACCTGATTTTGCCTGTTAATTTTACGACGGTAAATTAGGATGCCGGCAGGTTGAATCGCGGATAAATTAAAAAAAGTTAATAAATTAATAAAAAAAGGAAAAAGAAGGATTAAAATAGGTAATATATGGTAATCATAAATATCAGAGACGAATATATCAAACTTGGTCAGGCGTTAAAGCTGGCCGGACTGGTTGGAACCGGTGTCGAAGCGAAAGAAGCCGTACATGCCGGGGATGTAAAAGTAAACGGGGAGACCGAATTCCAAAGGGGAAAAAAGTTGTACCATGGGGATGTTGTGGAATATGATGAAAACAGTTTTCAGATTAACTCCGTTATTCCCAAAAAACAGGTGTAGACATGATTATAAAATCTTTGGAGCTTATGAATTTCAGGAATTATGAATTTTTGGACCTGAAATTTGACAAAGGGACAAATATCTTATATGGGGATAACGCGCAGGGGAAAACGAACGTGCTGGAGGCTATTTATTTATCCGCCACCACGAAATCCCATAAAGGCAGCAAGGACAGGGACATTGTCAATTTTCATGCGGAGGAATCCCATATAAGGACGTATCTTGAAAAAGAAGAAATCGAGTATAAAGTAGATATGCATCTTCGCAAAAATAAGTCGAAAGGAATTGCCGTGGACGGACAGAAACTGAAAAAAGCGGCAGACCTTTTGGGCTTATTGAATGTTGTCTTTTTTTCGCCGGAGGATTTAGGAATCATTAAAAACGGTCCCGCTGAAAGAAGAAGATTCGTGGATATGGAACTTTGCCAGTTGGACAATTTTTATCTTTATAACCTGAACCATTATAATAAAATCATAAACCAAAGGAATAAGTTATTAAAGGATATATATTTTAACCCTCAATTAAAGGATACGCTGAACATATGGGATTCCCAGTTGGTTTCCTTTGGAAGCAAGATTATCGAAAGACGCCGTATTTTCACGGAGCAGCTAAACGAAATTATTTTCGGCATACATAAAAAACTGTCGGGCGGCAGGGAAGAACTGGTCATCAAATATGAACCGGATGTGGAAATCGGGAAATTTGAGGATGCCATGCGGGCAGGCCAGGAAAAGGATATTAAGTTAAAGCAGACCGGTGTGGGACCGCACAGGGATGATTTCAGCTTTACGGTAGGGGATATCGATATCCGTAAATTCGGTTCCCAGGGACAGCAGCGGACGGCAGCGCTGTCGCTTAAATTGTCGGAAATCGAACTGGTAAAGAAGGTGGCAAAGGATACGCCTGTACTTTTGCTGGATGATGTATTGTCGGAGCTGGACAGTAACCGGCAGCAGTTTCTGTTGAATACCATAGGGGATATCCAGACCATTATTACCTGTACGGGTTTGGATGAATTTGTGAATAACAGGTTTGAAATAGATAAGATATTCAAAGTGGTGGACGGTACCATAGAAGAATGACGTTAGCGGTTAAAAGACATTTCCAAGAAGAAAGGCATGGGTTAATGTAATATGGGTAATCAGAATCAGAAGGAAAATGAATATGGGGCGGACCAGATACAAATATTAGAGGGTTTGGAAGCGGTAAGGAAAAGACCCGGTATGTATATCGGAACGACATCTTCCAGGGGGCTGCACCATTTGGTATATGAAATCGTGGATAACTCGGTAGACGAAGCATTAGCGGGTTTTTGTAACGAGATAGAAGTTACGGTACACAAGGATAATTCGGTTACGGTAATCGATAACGGGCGCGGGATTCCGGTTGGAATCAACCATAAAGCGGGAATTCCTGCCGTGGAAGTGGTATTTACCATTCTTCACGCCGGCGGTAAATTCGGCGGCGGGGGATATAAGGTATCCGGCGGACTGCACGGGGTAGGCGCATCCGTGGTAAACGCCCTTTCCAACTGGCTGGAAGTGGAGATTTTCCAGGAAGGGAAGATTTACCGCCAAAGATATGAAAAAGGACAGTCCTGTTATTCCCTGAAGGTAGTAGGGGATTGTCCCTTGGAGCAGACGGGGACAAAAGTCAGCTTCAAGCCTGATGAAACGATTTTCCAGGAAACGACGGAATATGAGTTTGATGTATTAAAACAGCGTCTGAGGGAAATGGCTTTTCTGACAAAGAACTTAAAGATTATCCTCCGGGACGAAAGGGTGGAAACGGGACAGAATCCTGTGGAAAGGACATTCCATTACGAAGGCGGCATTAAGGAATTTGTGACGTATTTAAATAAAAGCAAGACGCCATTATACGATAATATCATGTATTTTGAAGGGGTAAAAAATAATGTGTACGTGGAAGTGGCGATGCAGCATAACGATTCCTATACGGAAAGCGCATACAGCTTTGTCAATAACATAAATACACCGGAAGGCGGTACCCATTTGATTGGTTTCCGCAATGCCCTTACCAAAACATTTAATGATTATGCGAGAAATAATAAGCTGTTAAAGGAAAACGAGCCGAATTTGAGCGGCGAAGATATCCGGGAAGGGCTGACTGCCATTGTCAGCGTGAAAATTGAGGACCCCCAGTTTGAGGGACAGACGAAACAGAAACTTGGAAATTCCGAAGCCAGGGGGGCAGTGGACAGTATTGTCAGCGAACAGCTTACTTACTTTTTGGAACAAAATCCTACCGTGGCGAAGGTAATCTGTGAAAAATCTATCCTGGCGCAGCGGGCAAGGGATGCCGCAAGAAAAGCCAGGGATTTGACGAGAAGGAAAACCGCTTTGGAAGGAATGAGCCTGCCGGGAAAACTGGCGGACTGTTCCGATAAAGATCCTGCAAACTGTGAAATTTATATCGTGGAGGGGGATTCCGCAGGAGGCAGCGCCAAAACGGCAAGAAGCCGTGCCACACAGGCAATCCTGCCTTTGCGCGGCAAAATACTGAATGTGGAAAAGGCAAGGCTGGATAAAATATATGCCAACGCGGAAATAAAGGCAATGATTACCGCTTTCGGTACGGGTATCCATGAAGATTTTGATATTACGAAACTGCGGTACCATAAAATCATTATCATGACCGATGCCGATGTGGACGGGGCGCATATTGCAACCCTACTGTTGACATTCCTTTACCGTTTTATGCCGGAGCTGATTAAACAGGGGTATGTGTATTTGGCGCAGCCTCCCCTTTATAAGCTGGAGAAAAATAAGAAAGTATGGTATGCGTACAGTGACGAGGAATTGGACGGCATATTAAGGGAAGTGGGAAGGGACCAAAACAATAAGATACAACGTTATAAAGGATTGGGGGAGATGGACCCTGAACAATTATGGGAAACCACAATGGACCCTGAAAGACGTATCCTGCTGCGTGTCACCATGGATGAGGAAACCGAGTCGGAAATCGATTTGACCTTTACCACTTTAATGGGGGATAAAGTGGAGCCGAGACGGGAATTTATTGAAGAAAATGCAAAATTCGTGAAAAACCTGGATATTTAAGCGATTTGATATGGTCACTGGAATAAAAATGGAGAAAATATAAAATGGATGATAATATCTTTGACAAAAGTGAAGTGGATAAAATTCATGATGTAGACCTGAAAAAAACCATGGAAAACTCATATATTGATTATGCCATGAGTGTTATCGCTTCCCGTGCGCTTCCGGATGTAAGGGATGGTTTGAAGCCCGTACAGAGAAGGGTACTGTATTCCATGATAGAACTGAACAACGGTCCTGACAAGCCTCACAGGAAATGTGCCCGTATTGTCGGCGATACAATGGGTAAATACCATCCCCACGGAGACAGTTCGATTTATGGCGCTTTGGTAAATATGGCGCAGCCCTGGTCGTTCCATTACCCTTTGGTGGACGGACACGGGAATTTTGGTTCCGTGGACGGCGACGGGGCGGCTGCCATGCGTTATACGGAAGCAAGGCTTTCCAAGATTTCCATGGAGCTGCTTGCCGACATTAATAAGGACACGGTGGATTTTGTTCCTAACTTCGACGAAACGGAAAAAGAACCTACGGTTCTTCCCAGCCGTTTTCCGAATTTATTAGTCAACGGTACAACGGGTATTGCGGTGGGTATGGCGACCAACATACCGCCCCATAACCTGCGGGAAGTAATCAGTGCCGTGGTAAAAATCATTGATAACCGGGTGGAAGAAGACAGGGAAACGGAGATTGATGAATTAATACCGGTTATTAAGGCACCGGATTTTCCCACGGGCGGAATTATTTTAGGTACAAGGGGAAGCGAGGAAGCGTACCGTACCGGAAGGGGTAAAGTCAGGGTACGGGCGGTGTCCGATATCGAGACACTTCCGAACGGAAAGAGCCGTATCATCGTGACGGAACTTCCTTATATGGTGAATAAGGCAAACCTGATCCAAAAAATTGCGGAACTGGTGAAATTAAAGAAAATAGATGGGATTACCGATTTGAGGGATGAGTCGGACCGGGAAGGAATGCGTATTGTCATAGAGCTGCGCCGTGATGCCAATGCCAATATCATCATGAACCAGCTTTATAAACATACGCAGATGCAGGATACTTTTGGCATCATTATGCTGGCTTTGGTAAATAATGAACCGAAGGTAATGAACCTCCTGGATATGTTAAACCACTACCTTGCCCATCAGGAAGAAGTGGTGACGAGACGGACCAAATACGACCTGAACAAAGCGGAAGAAAGGGACCATATTTTACAGGGTCTGTTAATTGCCCTTGACCATATCGATGAAGTAATCAGTATTATACGCAGCAGTGAAAATGTACAGATTGCAAAAGAAAGGTTAATCGAGCGTTTTGGACTGACGGATGTACAGGCACAGGCGATTGTGGATATGCGCCTGCGTACTCTTACCGGTTTGGAACGGGATAAAATAGAAAAAGAACACCAGGAATTGCTTGTAAAAATTGCGGAATTAAAGGCGATTCTTGCGGACAGGAAAGTTCTGCTTGGCGTAATCAGGGATGAAATCTCCATCATAGCGGAGAAATATGGGGATGACAGGAAGTCATCCATTGGGTTCGATGCCTTTGATATTTCCATGGAAGATTTGATTCCGAAGGATAATACGATTATAGCCATGACCAGTCTCGGTTATATCAAGAGAATGACCATTGACAATTTCAAGAGCCAGAACAGGGGCGGTAAGGGAATTAAGGGAATGCAGACTATCGATGAGGATTATATCGAAGATCTGTTAATGACCACAACCCACCATTATATTATGTTTTTTACGAATTACGGGCGCGTGTACCGGCTGAAAGCCTATGAAATACCGGAAGCCAGCAGGACTTCCAGGGGAACTGCCATCATAAACCTGCTCCAGCTTACGCCCGGTGAAAAAATAACCGCCATTATTCCCATTAAGGATTATGAGGATCATAAGAATCTTTTCATGGTGACGAAAAGGGGAACGGTGAAGAAAACCCATGTCATGGAATACTGTAATGTAAGGAAGAACGGTCTTGCGGCAATCAGCCTGCGGGAAGACGACGAGTTAATTGAAGTGAAGATTACCGATAAGGATACGGAAATCTTCCTTGTGACCAAACATGGCATATGTATCCGGTTTTTGGAAACGGACGTAAGGGCTACCGGTAGGTCTTCCATGGGCGTCATCGGGATGAATTTAAGCGACAGGGATGAAATCGTGGGTATGCAGTTGGACCACCAGGGGGATTCCCTATTGATTGTGTCCGAAAATGGGATGGGGAAACGTACTTACCTGAATGAATTTACCGTTCAAAAACGCGGCGGCAAAGGTGTAAAATGCTATAAAATTACGGAAAAGACAGGATATGTGGTAGGCGTTAAAGCAGTGAATAACAGTCATGAGATAATGATGATTACCACCATGGGTACCATTATCCAGCTCCGCATGGACGATATTTCCACATTAGGAAGGATTACTTCCGGCGTGAAAATGATTAATTTGGACGAGGGCATGAAGGTTGCCAAAATAGCGAAGGTCAGGGAGAAATTATCCGACGGCGACCATGAATTTGAAAACATTGAGGATGCCCTTGAGGATATTCCAGAGGAAGAAAAACATCCGGTCATGGAAGAAGATGAGGACGTAACGATTCCGAAGGAAGAAGATGAGGATTAAAAGTAAAAAAAGGTAAAATAAGAATGAAATACCGCAAAGTGGATGGTCATTTTGCGGTATTTTTAAGGATAAGTGATATGAAAATAGTAATATGTGACGACAGCATAGAGTATTTATTGAAATTAGAAAAACTATTGCTAAAATATAAAGAAACTTATTCTGACATCGATTTTGAAATAGAGAAATATTCGGATCCGGTCAGGCTGTACCATAAAATAGAAAATGGGGAATTGGCGGATATATATATTTTGGATATGATTATGTCCAGTAAATCGGGAATTGATATCGGGAACAGGATACGGAGAATGGATGACGACTGTATGATTATTTACGTAACGTCTTCCGAGGATTTTGCACTGGCCGCCTATGGGGTACATGCTATCAGGTATTTGTTAAAACCGGTTTGTGAGGATAATTTTTTTGAAGCGGTTAATTATGCCATGTCATATGCGGATGTGAAAAAAGAAGCTGTTTATGTGGTGAAAACAAAAGACGGGCTGGTTCCGGTTCCCTATTCCAAAATAGAATATATTGAAAATGCTTCCAGGATGCTGTGTGTTTATTTGTCGGACGGAAAACGGATACAAAGTATTTTTATAAGAAAGTCTTTTGATGAGGAAATCGCGGAAATCCTTGGACATGACAGTTTTTTAAGAGTACATAAATCATTTATCGTAAACTTAAGATATGTGGAAAAAATAGTAAAAAACAGTATGGTCATGGAAAGCGGCAAAACGGTTCCCATAAGTAAAAACAGGGTTACGGACGCGAAAAAGGAATATCTTCTGTTTTATTCCAAAAAATACAGGTAGGTATGGGAATGGAAAATTTTAGAAATATATCATATATGATTAGCCATGTATTTTTAATGGTGTTTTTTTATCTTTTTACGGTTCACCGTTTTTCAAAAAGAAAAACCGTCGGCATCTGTATTTTTGTTTTTTTTGTATTGAATTTTACGGATTGTTTTAAACTGAATTTTTATCCTGACAGTGATTTGTGTTATGTTACGGTTACGGTATTCCAAATTCTTATTGTACAGTTTACGAATATTTTTTTGTCTAAAACCAGGGACAGCAGGGTTTTGTTTATGGGACTTAGCGCATCCAATTATGTAATAGCCGGAAGCGTTATCGCATCTGTCCTTTTCATATGGACGGGACATGCATTCCTGTCTTTTGCCGGAAGTATTGCGGTGCACATCTTTATTCTTTTGTTCCTGTATATAAAAATCAAGGATACATGGTTAAAATGTTTTGAGAAGGAATATATTGGAAACTGGTGGCAATTATGTCTGATTCCCATATTTTTTTACTGCGGTTTTTCTTTTTTGGCATTTTTTCCGTATCGGCTGGATGATAACCCGGATAATATTCCGGGCGTCCTGATTTTCATTATTACAATGTTTGTTTCCTATATCGTAGTAATGCATTACGTGGAAAGCGAATTGGAAAGGAATGATATACATTGGAGGAATGTGCTTTCGGAATGTTACATTAAGGATTTGGAAAGCCATAACCATTCCGTGGAACAGTTTGAGCAGAATTTGAAGATACTGCGTCATGATATTAAGCATTATTCGGGATTAATTGAACAGTTATTGGACCAGAAAGAATACGGGGAAGTGAGGAATGCCGTAAAACATATTAACCATGTGGTGGATGAAAATAAAATTATGCGGTACTGCAGTAATCTGGTCATGAATACCATTCTGACAAACATAATGGAAAAGGCATCTTCCATGGGAATAAGGATAAACCTGGATGCGGCTATATCGGAAGCCAAAGCGGTGAATGATTATGAATTTGCTGCGGTTACTGCAAATTTATTTGAAAATGCAATAATGTGCGTACAGGATTTGGAAGAAGAAAAAAAATACGTGGATATAAAAATCCAATGTGAAGAAGACCATCTGTTTATTGACATGAAAAATCCGTATGAAAAAGAAATTATATTGGATTCCCTGACAGGACTTCCAAAAAGCAGGAGAGGGGAAAACCATGGGTTTGGAATGCAGAGTATTTCAGCTTTTGCGGATAAATTAGGGGGAAATATCGGGTGCTATTGTGAAGGCGGCATATTCCGTATTATTTTGTTTGCGAAATTTTAGGCTATTTTTGTGAAAAAAAGGGTTGTTTGCCTGATTCATAAAAAAAAGAAAACAGTTATAATGAAATAGACGTAATTGCATGCGTCATCTCCAACAGATAAAAGAAGACATTGATGCGATCATGTCTTCTTTTATCATGTACAGAAGATTGTTTTGAATGAAAATGATGTGGTGACAATGTGGACGGAGGGATTTCCATGCAGAAAACTTTTATTAAATATACGTTTTTCATTTTGACGGCGGCAATTCTGATGATACTTTCCATTAATTTCATTTTTACTTTATATACCCTCGAATCCCAGCAGTTTACGACGTTTCAGGCGAAAATCGGGCAGGTAATACATACTTTGGAAAATAACCAGGAAGAACTTTCACTGTTAAGGGAGAATTTGGATGTGGATTACCTTACGAGGGCGAAAGCGGCGGCTTACGTACTGGACAGGGAAGAAGAAATATCCATGGACGTTTCGGAAATGCAGTATTTGGCAAACCTGTTAAACGTGGATGAACTTCATGTTATTGATGAAAACGGAATTATCGTATATGCATCCGTGCCCCAGTATGTCGGGATTGATATGGCTGACCATAAGCAAACCCGTGCATTTCTTGCGCTTTTGGAAAGTGAGGATGAAAATGCCTATCTGATACAGGATGCACAGCCTAACGCGGCGGAGGGAAAAATCATGCAGTATGTCGGAGTTTCCAGAAAGCTGCACAAAGGGGTAATTCAGGTTGGTTTTGAGCCGAAAAGGCAGTTGGAAGCGCAGTCGAGGAATACTTATGATTATATATTTTCGAAATTCCCTACGGATGTCGGGGAAGAACTGTATGCGGTAGATTGTGAAACAAAAGAAATAGTCGGGCATTCCCAGGGGATGGAAAAAGATTTTACGGCAGAATGCTATCGGTTGGATTGTTTGGAGGAATGTACGGAGGGTTCTTACCAAAAAGGGGCAGATGGAAAATCCGTATATGTGGTAAGCAGAAAATACGGCAATATTATGATATGCGCTACCCTGCCGAAACATATTATGTTTGGAAAACTGCTGGGAAATGTAATAAATACCTTGATATATTTATTGTTTGTGGAGGCGGCAGTCATTGTCCTGCTAAATTATCTCGTGAAAAAGAAGGTCATTAACGGTATACATGCCATTAATGAAAAACTTTCCCTTATTACGGACGGAAATTTTGATACTATGGTGGAAGTTGGAGGAAACAGGGAATTTGAGGAATTGAGCAACGGGATTAATACCATGGTAAAAAGCATTGTGAATATGTCCGACCGGATTTCCGCCATTATCGAAATGAGCGGGATTCCTTTGGCTGCATTTGAATACCAGAAAGAAGTGAAACATGTATTTGTTACCACAGGATTAATGGAATTACTCGGTATTTCCAATCAGAAAGCGGTTGAGTTGTACAGCAATTCTTTATTATTTGACAGATATATACAAAAAATTATGAAAAACCCCGTGGAAGGGGAAGAAGATGTTTACCGGATTAACGATTCCAAGTATGTCCGTATTCATATGTCCGTGTTTTCCGAAGGATATCTTGGCGTAATTACCGATGCAACCAGGGATATCATGGAAAAGAAACAGATGCAGTATGAAAATACCCATGATTACCTGACCGGGTTGTATAAATATCCGCATTTTAAACAATTGGCAGAAGAAATTATAAAGAAAATGTCCGACGGAAAAGTATGTGCCGTGGTGATGTTGGATTTGGATTACTTTAAGGGCATTAACGATACGTTTGGGCATGATGTGGGAGACCGGTACCTGCAAAGTTTTTCTTCCGTTATGAAGTCCATGCCGCAGGATCATTTTCTGACGGCAAGGCGTTCCGGCGATGAGTTTTGTATGATGATTTTTGATTGTGAAAATAAGGACGAAATTGTAGCTTATATGAACAGGTTTTATGAAGCGCTTCATAAAAATATAATAGAAGTATCGGATTCGGAATCAAGGACCATAAACGCTTCCGGCGGGTTTGCATGGACCAGGGATTCGGAAATGAATGTGAATGAACTTTTAAATCAGGCGGATGAGGCGCTTTATGCGGTGAAAAAGGATATAAAGGGGAAATATGCGGAATATGAGGGGAATCGTTTGGATTAATTGGATTAAAGTGTTGTGTTTGCGGGAAGTGCGGGTACGGATGTTGGGTGCGATACGCGGCTTTATGCAGGAATTGGCCGTCGGGCATGGGCATTTCAGCATCCACCGTTCTTTGAGACGGCTCTATTAATATAGGAGATTATGAACAAATTTTTATTTTTGTGAAAGCTGGTTAATATCTTTAATTATTGCAAGCAGGTGTTGGGCCTGCGGACCTGTTAATTTCAAAATTTCTTTGATGAGTTCCCCTCTGTAATGGAAATTATTTTGTTCCGTATCAAAAAAGTCTTTAGGTGTAATCTGAAAATAATCACATATATAGAAAAAAATAATAAGGGATGGAAGCGCTTTTCCGTTTTCAATACGGTTGATATAGCTTGGATTTTGTCCAAGCGCAAGGCTCATTTCACGTGCAGATACATCTTTTTCCAATCTTAATTGTTCAATTCTTTTTGCAAACATTTTTTCATCGTACATAAGAAACTCCCATAAAAATTTAGAATATATAAAGCATTTCCCATAAATACAAACTTTAACAGAATTAATATGCAGTAATAGTATTGATTTTAATGTAATAAAAAGTTGAAATAAGATATTAAATGGAGTATAATGCAATAATAAGATATTTAATATCTTATTATAATGTAAATAAGACATAAAAAATGATATACGAAAGAGACAGAGAAAGGTTATAAAATGGTTTTCAGTTCAAATACATTCTTATTCTGCTTTTTGCCAATCTGTTTGTCAGGATATTATCTCTTGCGGGATAACCATAAAAATATTTGGCTTTTTATTATGAGTTTATTGTTTTATGGATGGAGTAGTATCAAATTTCTTCCTATTATAGGTATATCAATTGTATTGAATTACTCAGGAGGATATTTGGTAAATTATGCGGAAAAATATCCAAATAAAAGAATTAAAAAGATTTTATGTTTCTTAGTAATTTGTATCAATATATTATTTTTGGGATATTGGAAGTATCTGAATTTTTTTGCGGATTCTTTAAGAAGTATTGTTGGAATGGATTTGGCAATAGAAAAAATTACATTACCTGTCGGAATTTCTTTTTTCACCTTTCAAGGAATATCATATGTTATTGATGTGTACAGGAAACAGGTTCCCGTTCAAAAGCAAATAATCAATGTTGGACTTTATATAGCCCTTTTTCCACAGTTAATAGCGGGACCTATTGTAAGGTATTCGGATATTAATCAGGAGATAATACATAGAAAGCATTCTCCGAAAATGTTTGCGGAAGGTATTCGGCGTTTTACGGTTGGACTTGCAAAAAAATCAATACTGGCCAATACATTGGCAGTTAATGCAGATGCTATATTTAGCATACCTTATTATCAGAATACGGTAATTGTGGCATGGATAGGGGCAGTTTGTTATTCATTTCAAATATATTTTGATTTTTCCGGATATTCGGATATGGCAATTGGTTTGGGGAGAATGTTCGGTTTTCATATATTGGAAAATTTTAATTATCCTTATATTTCAGGCACTATTCGTGAATTTTGGAGAAGATGGCATATTTCGCTCGGGAATTGGATGAGGGATTATCTTTATATTCCATTGGGAGGTAACCGCAAAGGAAAAGTAAGAAAAATAATTAATACATTTGTTGTATTTGGGATAAGCGGATTATGGCATGGGGCGAATTGGACATTTGTACTTTGGGGAATATTTTATGGAATATTGATTGTCAGTTCGTTATTAACGGAAGATTATGTTTTGAAATTCAATGAAAAGCACAAATTTACAAAAGCAGGTTGGTTTTATATTTTTCGGATTGCAAGAACTAATCTGCTTGTTATGATTGGATGGGTTTTCTTTAAAGCAGATAATATAGGGGCGGCATTTGGCTATATAAAATCAATGTTTGGGTTGGTAAAGGTAGAACAGAACGGATTTACTTGGCAATGGTATTTGACAAAGTATCATATTTTTATTTTAATAACGGGATTGATGGCAATGCTGCCGCAGGCTAAACAGGCGTTATATATATTAAAGGAAAAAATGAATGAAAAAACATTCACCATAGTATGTAATATAGGAACAATTTTCCTGTTAATCCTGTCAATAATGTATGTAATGACATCGACATATAATCCGTTTATCTATTTTCAATTTTAGAGCGTGTTTGAAAATTTAGAAAAATACAATAAGAGGACAAAATAATGCGTAATATTTATAATATGGTTTTTATAGTAATATTTTTAATGATTCTATGGGTTCCGTTTTTGTTGGCACACAGGGAAGATTGCAGAATATCGGATATGGAAAATAGAATGTTGGCAAGCGTTCCCCACATTATGAAAGAAAACGGGGATATTAATTTTTCTTATTCCGCGGATTTTGATGCATGGATCAATGATAATGTGAGGTTTAGGACAATATTAATGGAATTAAATTCCACATTGCAATACCGGTTATTTGGCAGGATTGCCAAGGAAAGTCTGCGGGAAGGAAAAGAGGGGCATTTATATTATGTTGATGAAGACAAAGTAAGGGAATATCAGCATGTTAATTTATTGAGTGAAGAAGAACTTACTGCCTATATAACTTCCATGCAAAAACTGAATGACTACTTGAAAGAAAGGGGCATTGCATTTTATTATATGCAATGTTATGACAAGGACAGTATTTATCCTGAGTATTATGTTAAAGGGGTAAAGCAGTTCGGTGATATGTCACGGGCTAATCAAATCGTAGATACCTTAAAGAGGAATACGGATGTTTCCGTGATACCGATTTATAAAGAATTGATGGATCATAAAGGGGAAGAATTATTATATTTTAAAGTGAGCGATCCGGCACATTGGAATGAATATGGAGCGCACATAGGATATGAAACACTGCTCAATACGATAAAAAATGATTTTCCTATGGTATATAGTCTGAAAGATTCTGATTATCTTATAACAAGGTATCAGGATAAAACGGAAATATATGGTTATACATATCCATATCCGGAAAACAGTTTGCGTTATAAAATAAAAGAACCAAAAGCGAAAGAGTTAATATTGGATGAATTTGATCCTGAAAAAGTAATAAGATACCGTGAGTATGGTCATTATTATGTAAATCAGGAATGTGAAAATGATTTGAAAATTATGGTGGTGGGGGACAGTTACATACGCCAGTTTTTAAAGGAACATATAGCGGAAAGTTTTCGGGAAACATTAAGCATTGACTGGATTAATTTAACGAATCTCGATAAGGTACTGGAAATATATGAACCGGATATTGTTATATTTGAAAGCGCTGAATTTACTTTAAATTATACTATTCCTTTGGTAAATGAAATTTCATATTCAGAGTGAGAAAAACTATTTATTAAGCAGTTGGTGGATAACAGTTCAGCCTGAAATGTTGTGATGGTTCATTATATTTTTTGATAAACAGCAAAAACCGGGAATGGGACGCAGAAAAATAAACCGTTACAGGGTGGTATTCTAATAAATATTATGGTATATTTATTAGAAAGATAAAAAGGAGATAGTTTATGATTTGTCCAAAATGCGGAAGCAATAGAGTTGTAACACAAACATTAACGGATACGGAGGTAACGGAAAAGACAAAAGGGTTTGGCTGTTTTAAGGCATGTGTCGGATATCTTTTGTTTAATGTATGGGGGATTCTGTGCGGGTTATGCGGAATGGGAAAAGGAAAAAGAAAGACGACCACCACAACAAAGGTAGTAAATGTATGTCAGGATTGCGGCAATCGTTTTTAGAATTCATCAGGACGGTTGGAAACCAGAGCGGCTGTCACCAAATGCCGGAAAGGAGCTTTTTCTATAAAGGAAAGCAGTTTCCGGTATGCGCGAGGTGTACAGGCGTCTTTTTTGGTCATATGACGGCGATCCTTTTATTTTTGTGCCGCAAAGAAGTTTCTTTACCCAAATGCCTTTTTCTTATGGGCATTATGGGAGTAGACTGGGGCGTACAGGAAACGGGTTTTTTGGAATCCACCAATCCCAAAAGGCTTGTGACGGGGTTTTGCGGCGGATTGGGTTTGTTTGCTTTTTATGGCTGGTTGGTGCACCGGTTATGGAACATGGCAAAAAAATGTTTTGTATACCGGAAAATAGGGTAATAATATATAAAAGAATCAGGAAATATATGGAATATTAAGAAATTAGATATGGAAACTTCATGCAAGGTTATGGTAAATTATAGGTAGACAGTACGGAACATAAGGAGGGGACAGATATGGAAACGAACTCGATGGATGAACAAAAATTGGCAGACGACAGCAATAAGGTAATATCCCCTATGAGAAGTATCCACATGATTCCCATGGATGTGGTAAACGGATTTGAGGTGCGTCCCGGTATGTATGAAGTGAACGGGGCAACGGCAATTCCATGCGGGGTGAATTTCACGGTACAGTCTTATTGGGCGACATCCTGTGAGCTGCTTTTGTTCCACAGGCTGGAGGACGAACCTTATGCGGTGATTCCGTTTCTAGAGCATTACAAGATTGGGAAAGTATATTCCATGATTGTTTTCGGGCTTGATATCGAACAGTTTGAGTATGCATACAGGCTGTACGGTTCCAATGACCCGAAAAAAAGCCTGTTTACCGATAAAAGCAAATATCTGCTGGACATATATGCAAAAGCGGTGACCGGACAAAGGGACTGGGGGGTATTAAGCAGAGATACGAATTGTTACCGCGCAAGGGTGGTCAAGGATGATTTTGACTGGGGAAACAGCAGGCAGCCTTTGATTCCCATGGAAGATTTGGTTATTTATGAAATGCATGTCAGGGGATTTACAAGACACGGTTCTTCCGGCGTGGAGTATCCGGGAACGTTTAAGGGCCTGCAGGAAAAAATCAGTTACCTGAAGGATTTGGGCGTGAATGCCGTGGAGCTTATGCCTGTTTTTGAGTTCGACGAAATGAAGGATTACCGGGAAGTGGACGGAAAAATCGTTATGGACTATTGGGGATATAACACGGTCAGCTTCTTTGCGCCGAATACGGGTTATACGGCGGAAGTGGAACATAACCATGAAGGGACGGAATTAAAAAGGCTGATTAAGGAATTGAATGAAAACGGAATCGAGTGTTTCCTCGATGTGGTATTTAACCATACGGCAGAAGGCAATGAGATGGGTTCTTGTTTCTCCTTTAAGGGTTTTGATAACGATATTTATTATATGCTGACGCCGGACGGGCATTATTATAATTTCAGCGGATGCGGCAATACGTTGAATTGTAATCATCCTATGGTACAGTTGATGATTACGGAGTGTTTAAGGTATTGGACTACGGCATACCATATCGACGGGTTTAGGTTTGATTTGGCGACTATACTTGGACGGAATGAAGACGGTTCGCCCATGAGCAATCCCCCATTGTTAAAAAATCTTGCGTTTGACCCTATATTGGGCAACGTAAAACTGATTGCGGAAGCATGGGATGCAGGCGGTTTGTACCAGGTTGGAAGTTTTCCTGCGTGGAACCGTTGGGCGGAATGGAATGGAAGATACAGGGATGATATGAGGGATTTCCTGAAAGGGGATTACGGGATGTCCCATATAGCGGCTAAGAGGATTACGGGATCGAAAGATCTTTATGACCCGAAGGAAAGGGGAAACAATGCGTCGGTGAATTTCATTACCTGCCATGACGGATTTCCCTTATGGGACCTGTACAGTTACAATACCAAACATAACGAAGCAAACGGATGGAACAATACAGACGGAAGCGACGATAACAGGAGCTGGAACTGCGGTGTGGAAGGGGAAACGGACAATGAGGAAATCCTTACCCTGCGCCGCCGTCTTGTGAAGAATGCGGCTGCCGTACTTATGATGAGCCGGGGAATTCCCATGTTCCTTGCCGGGGATGAATTTGGTAATACCCAGTTCGGCAATAACAATGCATACTGCCAGGATAATGAAATATCATGGCTGGATTGGAACAGACTGGAGGAAAACAGGGATATCTACGAGTTTTTCCGGTATATGATACGGTTCAGAAAGACCCATCCTGTCATAAGGAAAGATATGGGACGCTGTTCTCTTGGTTTTCCTGAAATACAGGTTGCACATGCCAGTGATAAGAGTAAAATACTCAGGGTGATGTATGCCGGAAGGAAAGAAAAAAACGACGGGGATGATATCGTTTACCTTGCCATTAATACTTTTTGGGAAACCCAGGAATTCCAGCTTCCCATCCTGCCGCCGGGAACGAACTGGTACATGGCAGTGGACACGGGATTTGGGTATCTGCCGGGCGGAATTGCGGAAGAAAAAGATATGGTACTGATAAGCGGCGGAAAAGTGAAAATGATTCCGCGTTCGGTATGCGTATTAATGGTAAAATAACAGAGCGTATGATTCAGGAGGAAGGAAGTGAGTTATTTGCTATATTGTCCGCAGGAAGAAAAGAATAGAAGAAAATAAAAAAGAAAAGGCAGGGAGTAAATTATGGAAAATAATATGGAAAATCAGGGCAGCAGGGAAACTATGGAAGATTACAGCAGGGAGTTGGAAGCGTCTTTCCGTAAAATCGGGGAAGGGGATATAATTTCCGGTACGGTAATTTCCGTAAGCGAGGAAGAAGTAATTTTGGATTTGAATTATTACGCACAGGGTGTAATTAAGGCGGAAGATATGAGTAATGATCCCAAATTTAACCTTTTGGATGAAGTGAAGATAGGGGATACCGTGGAAGGTACCGTGGTAAGTACCGATGACGGGGCAGGGAATATCCGTCTTTCCTGCAAGGAAGCAAAAGACGTGCTTTCCTGGGATATTTTAAGGAAATATATGGAGGAAGAAACGGAAATACCGGTGAAGGTCAGCGAAGTGGTAAACGGCGGCGTGATTGCTTATGCGGAAGGAATCCGTGGATTTATTCCCGCTTCCCATTTGTCTTTAAGTTATGTGGAAGATTTGGGCGAGTGGGTGGATAAGCAGCTTACGGTAAAAGTCATTACCGTGGAAGAAGGCAGGAAAAAACTGGTGATGTCCGCAAAAGCGGTGGAAAAGAAAAAAGCCGAAGCGGAAACCAGGCATAAGATATCCATGCTGGCTCCCGGAACCATTTTGGAAGGAAAAGTGGAATCGCTGATGCCTTACGGCGCTTTTGTCGCCCTTCCGGAAAAATTAAGCGGACTGGTGCATATTTCCCAAATCAGCCAAAAACGGATTAAAAAGCCTTCGGAAGTGCTTAACGTAGGGGATACCGTAAAAGTCAAAGTACTCAATACCAACGACGGAAAAATTAGTTTAAGCATGAAAGCGGTGGAAGAAGATTCCAAGCCGGATGAAATCAGTGAAAGGGAAGCAGCGGAATACAGTTCACGCGAACAGGTGGGGACTTCACTTGGCGATTTGTTTAAAAAATTAGGTTTATAAAAGAATATAGTTCTTTAAGGTAAGTGAGGGTTCTGTGATGTCAGTGGATAGTGTCAGTGAATGGTTTTTATGTGGGAAGGTGAGGAGAAATTATGGAATCGTATGTGGTATTTAAGGATTTGGCTATTATTATCGTAGCCGCGAAATTCTGCGGAATTCTTGCAAGAAAATGCAAAGCGCCGCAGGTAGTGGGGGAAATCATTGCGGGTCTTATCATTGGTCCCAGTATTTTGGGTTGGGTGAACCAATCCGATTTTTTAGTGCAGATGGCGGAAATAGGGGTAATCCTTTTGATGTTTTCCGCAGGGCTTGAAACGGACTTAAAAGATCTTATGAAGACGGGTCCCATTGCGGCTTTGATTGCCTGTGCGGGTGTGTTTGTTCCGCTTTTTTTCGGGGCGGTGCTTTATATGGCGTTTTACGGCATGTCACCGTGGGGGTCGGAAGGATTTTACAAAGCAGTGTTTGTAGGGACGATTTTGACGGCGACTTCCGTCAGCATTACCGTGGAATCATTGAAAGAGATGGGAAAATTAAAGGGGAAAGTCGGGACGACGATTTTAAGCGCCGCAATTATTGATGATGTTATCGGTATTATCGTACTTACGTTTGTCATTGGTTTTAAGAGTCCCGATTCCAATCCCATGTCGGTGATTGTAAATACGGTTCTGTTTTTCCTGTTTGCCATTGTGGTCGGTTATATCAGTTACAGGATTTTCAAGGAAGTGGATGCCAGGTATCCCCATACAAGACGTATTCCCATTGCGGGTTTGGCATTCTGCCTTGCTATGGCATATATTGCGGAGAAATATTTTGGAATTGCCGATATTACAGGCGCATATGTGGCAGGGATAATCCTTTGCTCCATCAGGGATTCGGAATACATAGCAAAGAAAATGGATACGAACTCTTATATGCTGTTTGGGCCGGTATTTTTTGCCAGTATCGGTTTAAAAACCAATGTGGAAAGCGTAAGTATGGGTATTCTGATTTTCTCCATCGCGTTTGTGGCAGTGGGATTGGTATCCAAAATCATCGGCTGTGGCCTGATGGCGAGGTTATGCAAATTTGACGGCATTGATTCGTTGAAAATAGGTGTCGGTATGATGACAAGGGGCGAAGTGGCGCTGATTGTCTCCCAGAAAGGACTGACGGCGGGATTATTGACTCCGGTGTATTTTACATCGGTGATTTTACTGATTATTGTATCTTCCATTTCTACCCCGATTATTTTGAAAATTCTGTATGCAAAAGATAAGAAAGAAACGGCGTAGGCTACGCAAAATAATAGCTTTGAAATATTGTATGTAAAGGCGGACGTACGGGAGTACTTTGCGGGATGCGGGCAGCGGGATTGCCTGTTTTGCAAAGTACTCCCGTTAAATTTTTTTTCTATTTTTTCATTTATCCTTTCGTATATTCCACTCCCACCAAAATAAAGCAAAAGATGACACATATTACAATATTAAAACAAAGCATTTTTCCTTATAATGTAAACAGGAAAAACAGCAGGGAGGTGTTTTTGGATGCGTTATGGGTATTTTGATAATGAGCGGAGGGAATATGTCATTGAGAAAGTGGATTTGCCTACTTCCTGGACAAATTACCTCGGGGTGGAGGATACCTGTGTGGTGGTAAACCATACGGCAGGGGGATACATGTTTTATAAGACGCAGGAATATCACAGGATAACAAGGTTCCGGGGAAACAGCATTCCCATGGACAGGCCGGGACATTATGTGTATCTGCGGGACAACGAAACGCAGGATTACTGGAGTATTTCCTGGCAGCCGGTCGGTAAACCGCTGGAACAGGCAAATTATACATGCCGCCATGGTATGTCGTATTCCGTCTATGAATGTGAATACAGTGGGATAAAGGCAAGCCAGAAACTGTCGGTTCCCATGGGGGATGCGGTGGAATTGTGGGATGTAACACTGGAAAACAAAAGTGATAAGGTAAGAAATCTGGGTATTTTCAGTTATGCGGAGTTTTCTTTCCACCATATTATGATTGATAACCAGAATTTCCAGATGAGCATGTATTGCGCCGGTTCTTCTTATGAGGACGGTATCATTGAGCATGATTTGTTTTATGAAGAATTTGGTTTCCAGTATTTTACGGCAAGTTTTGAACCGGACGGGTATGACTGCTTAAGGGATCAATTCATCGGATTATACCGTACGGAAGATAATCCCATTGCGGTGGAAAACGGAAAATGCTCCGGTTCTGCGGAACTTGGCAATAACCATTGCGCTTCCCTGCAGAAAAATATTGTTTTGCAGCCGGGGGAAAAAGTCCGTATGGTATTTATGCTTGGTGAAGGCAACCGGGATACCGGAAGGAAAATAAGGGATAAATACGGGGATTTCCAAAATGTGGATGCAGCTTATGGGAAACTGCATGATTTTTGGCAGGATAAATTTGATAAGCTGCAGATACGTACCCCCAATGAGGGTATGAATACATTGATTAATACATGGACATTGTACCAGTCGGAAATTAACGTAATGTTTTCCCGCTTTGCGTCTTTTATTGAAGTGGGCGGAAGGACAGGGCTTGGCTACCGTGATACGGCGCAGGATGCCATGACGATTCCCCATTCCAATCCGGGAATGTGTAAGAAAAGGATCGTACAGCTTATGAAAGGGCTGGTTTCCGAAGGATACGGGCTGCATCTGTTCCAACAGCGCGGTAGTGGAATATGTAAAGGAAACAGGGGAAACGGAGTTCTTAGAGGAAAAAGTCACCTATGCCGATAAGGGAGAAGATACCGTATACGAACATATGAAGACCATACTCGATTTTTCTGCAAGGCAGGTAGGGGCAAGCGGTATTTGCAAAGGATTGCGGGCGGACTGGAACGACTGCCTGAACCTTGGAGGCGGGGAAAGCGCCATGGTGTCTTTCCTGCATTACTGGGCGTTGCAGAATTTTGTGGAACTGGCTTCTTACTTGGGATATAAGGAAGATGTGGAGAAGTATACGGAATGTGCCAAACGGGTAAAAGAAGCGTGTGACAGGGAACTTTGGGACGGAAAGTGGTATATCCGGGGAATCACGAAAAACGGACGGAAAATCGGGACACAGGCTGATAAGGAAGGGAAGGTGCATTTGGAATCCAATGCATGGGCGGTTTTATCCGGTGCGGCGCCGGCAGATAAGGCACTGCAGGCAATGGACAGTGTGGATGAATATTTATATACACAGTATGGGTTATTGTTAAATGCTCCTTCGTATACGGAACCGGATGACGATATCGGTTTTGTGACACGGGTATATCCCGGAATAAAGGAAAACGGGGCGGTATTCTCCCATCCGAATCCGTGGGCATGGGCTGCGGAATGCAAACTCGGAAGGGGCAACAGGGCAATGAAGTTCTATGACGCGATTTGTCCTTACCACCAAAATGACAAAATCGAAATACGGGAGGCGGAGCCTTATTCTTATTGCCAGTTTATCATGGGAAAGGAGCATACCGCATTTGGCAGGGCAAGACATCCGTTTATGACAGGATCCGGCGGCTGGTCGTATTTTATGTGATATTGCCCCAGGTGGCGGGAAACCTGTCCTTTGCCATTATCGTCCTGAGCGGTTATATCCGGGGACTGCCCATAGAGTTGGAGGAATCCGCCTTTTTGGAAGGCTGCGGACCGGTCCAGATTTTTTTCAAGGTTATCGTACCGTTGACCAAACCTTCTTTTGCGACGGTGGCAATTTTCTCCTTCCTTTGGAGCTACAACGATTTGTTTACCCAGATGTTTTTCCTGGGAAGGCCGGAGGCCAGACCGATTACGAGGCTTTTGAATGAATTAACTTCCAACGAAGGTACGGATTACGGGCTGATGGCAGCCGCGGTATCCCTGGTGGTTGTTCCCGTAATGGTAGTGTACATATTCCTGCAAAAGTATATTATAAAAGGTATGACGGCAGGTGCCGTAAAAGGGTAAGAACTTCTTTATTTCCGGAGGGATAGTTATGTATAAGGTTGTGATTATTGATGATGAACCTATCATTGCGGAAGGGCTTTCCAAAGCAGTCCATTGGGAAAAATGGGATTGTCAGGTAGTGGCGACAGCGGAAAACGGACAGAGCGGAATTGAAATCATAAAGAGGGAGCATCCTGATATCCTTTTTTCCGATATCAGGATGCCGGGAATGGATGGGCTTTCCATGATAGCCGCGTTAAAATCGGAGCATCCCTATATGCAGATTACCATACTGACGGGCTTCCGCGATTTTGAGTACGCAAGGGAAGCCATCCGTCTTGGCGTGACGAGATTTTTGTTAAAGCCGTCCAAAATGGAAGAACTGGAAGAAGCCGTTGAGGTAATGGTGAAGAACCTGTCCGGGAGAAAGGACGGGGAGGAAGAAGAAAAGAAGGTCAGCCTGACGGCTAAAAAGGTCAGCCTAGGGCTGACCTTTAATAATGCGTTTGATTTCTAATGTTTCCCGGTCCAAAAGAAGGAAATGCGCTTTTTTGCCTGCCGCGATACTGCCGTAAAGGGCGTCCATACCGATGGAACGGCAGGGATTGATGGTGGCTGCGGCAACGGCGGTTTCCAACGGAATCCCCATGGATACGGCGGTAAGCATACACCGGAACAGCGGTGTTACGCTGCCGGCGATGGTTCCGTCCGAAAGCGTTGCCTTATTCTTCCTTACCGTAACTTCCTGTCCTCCGAGGGTGTAAGTGCCGTCCGGTTTGCCCGTGGCACGCATACTGTCGCTGATTAAGATAACCCGCCCTTCAAACAGACGGAAAGTGGCGCGTACCACCGGAGCGGATATATGCAGCCCATCACAGATTAATTCCACGTAACAGTCTTTGGTATCGGCTGCCGCCCCGATGACGCCGCTGTCCCTGTGGTGGAAGGGTGGCATGGCATTATATAAATGGGTGACGTGTTTTGCGCCCGCATCCATTGCCGCTTTTGCCGTGGCGTAATCCGCTTCCGTATGGGCAACGGAAAATGCCACTTTATCCTTGTATCCCTCAATACAGGAAAGGGAACCGGGAAGCTCCGGCGCCAGGGATACCAGCCTGACCAGTCCGCCTGAAAGGCGTATCCAGCGTTCTACCAATGCGCCGTCAGGGGGAATAATGTACGCTCCGTTCTGCGCCCCTTTCTTTGCCCTGCTGATAAAGGGTCCTTCCATGTGGATGCCGATAAGGTCAGCGTAACGGTTCTCTCCCTGCTCTTTTGCCGCCATGGCGGAAAAGGAAGCCGCTGTCTCACAGATACCGTCCAAAGTTTCCACCGGCATGGTCATCGTGGCGGGACAGATGGAAGTTACGCCGTTTTTTAAGCAAAAAGAAGCAATGGCTTCATCGGCTTCCATACTGCCGTCACAGAAATCATATCCGTCGCAGCCATGGAAATGAATGTCGGTGAGACCGGGAATCACATAGCAGCCGGAGGCATCAATGACGGATTCGTTTCCTTCTTCCGGTTGTTTCCCGTTTTCCCTTCGTACCAATGAGGTTATGATATCATGGTCCGTGCGGATGGAGAGGGGGAGAAACTGGTTATCTTCCGTAAATACCAAACCATTTTGTATAATCATAAATTTCCGTTCCTTTCTGTTTTCCGTTGACTTCCGCGGGCAATGAGCCAAGTGCCGTGTATGCCGTGGAATTTGCGGAAAATGGAAAACCTGTTTCAGTAAAATTTTCTGGAAGCAAAATTACAGGAGGGAGGCAGCTTCTTTGTCCGCAATGACGGTTACGTCCGGATGGAGCTGCAGTACGGAAGCCGGAACTTTGGGCGTAACCGAACCGGTAAAGGCTTCTTTTACGATACCTGCTTTCGCTTTCCCGCTGACAATGACAAGTATTTTCTTAGCTTTCATGATGGACTGGATTCCCATCGTATAAGCCTGTTTCGGCACTTCATCCATGGAAGAAAAAAAACGTGCGTTAGCTTCTATGGTGCTGGGCGTTAAGTCCACGCAGTAAGTTCCTTTGGCAAATGCGTCTGCAGGTTCATTAAAGCCGATGTGCCCGTTGTTTCCAAGCCCTAAAAGCTGGAGGTCAATGCCGCCGCAGTTTTCGATAACGGCATCATAGTCCGCACATGCCTTTGCGGCATCCGGTTCCAGACCGTCAGGAACGTAAGTACGGTTTTTGTCGATATTGACATGGTTAAAAAGGTTTGTATCCATAAAATAACGGTAGCTTTGGTCATTTTCCGGTGAAAGTCCTTTGTATTCATCCAAATTGACGCTGGTAACTTTGGAAAAATCCAGGTCTCCCGACTGGTAACGTTTGATTAATTCCCCATAAGTACCCGTGGGGGAAGAACCCGTGGCAAGCCCAAGGACGCAGTCGGGTTTAAGGACAATCTGTGCGGAAATGAAATTTGCCGCGATACGGCTCATTTGTTGGTAATCTTCTGCTTTGATAATGTTCATGAATCCCTCTCCTTTTTGGTGTTGTGTGGTTTTATGGTTTTAAATCCAGTATAACAGCGGGTGAAGGGGAATACAAGGGAATTTGGGGTTTGGACAAGATAATGAAAAAAGAAACAAAATTTGAAAAATCAGAAAAAAACGTTTGACATCCGTGGAACTGTTGACTCCCACAGACAACGAGCCAAACAGCCGCACTTGTCCGTTGGCTGTTGAATGCCGTAAAAAGTCAGACAATATAACAAAGAAAGTGAAAATATGCAAAAAATAATTGAAGAATACAGACAAATTATTTATAATAATAAGTAACAGGTTCCGGTGTACCACATAAAATGAAGGGAGTGAGCAGAATGTATCAAGTGATTACCATTGAACGCGAATATGCCAGCGGGGGGAATGAAATCGGGAAGAAACTGGCAGGCGCCCTGGGATATAAATTGTATGACCGCAATCTACTGACGAAGGCGGCCCAGGAGCTCCAAATTGCATCTATTTACATTGAAAATCTGGAGGAAACCCCTTCCGGCAGTTTTATTTTTAATCTTTCCAAGACCCCGATTGGAGGAAACGAGAAACATTTATCCCTGACTGAGAAATTGTTTGCGGCAGAGAAGAACATCATCGAAAAAGCCGCGCAGGAAGGCGGGTGCGTCATCGTAGGGCGTGCGGCGGGATATATTCTGCGGGAAAGGGAGGATTGTCTTAGGGTATTCATTCATGCGGATAAGGAGAAACGCATCAAAAGAGCGATGGAGAAAGAAGGGTTAAAAGAGTCCGAAGCGGAAGCTACCTTAAAGAAAATAGACAAAAGGCGGAGCGGTTTTTTCAATTCCGTAACGGAATGGGAGTGGGGAAGCCCGAAATATTTCGGACTGTCCCTGGACAGCGGGAAACTTGGCATGGATTTATGCCTTAGGTTATTGGAGGAAGCGGTAAAAGGATGAAAGGAAACGGGTATTTGAAATGATAGGTTTTATCATAGGCGGAATCATAATTGCGTTAGCGGCGGTAATTCTTGTAACGGGATATAAGAAGGCACCGCCAGATACGGCATTTATTATTTCCGGTCTGAACAAAAGAACCATTATCGGTAAGGCAAGCATAAAAATTCCGTATTTGGAGCGGATGGATAAGTTGAGCCTGAAACTGATTGCCATTGACGTAAAAACATCCAATGCGGTGCCCACCGCGGATTACATTAACATCCAGGTGGATGCGGCGGTGAACGTGAAAATCAGCAGCGAACCGCAGAGACTGGCGCTGGCGGCGGAAAACTTCTTAAACCAGAATACACAGTACATAGCAGGCATTGCAAGGGAAGTGCTGGAAGGCAACATGAGGGAAATCGTCGGACGTATGCGGTTAGAGGAGATGGTCAGTGACAGGCAGAAATTTGCCAATTTGGTAAAAGAGAACGCGGAGCCTGATCTTGCCGCCATGGGTCTTGACATTGTCAGCTTTAACGTTCAGAATTTTGCCGACAGCAACGGTGTCATTGATGATTTGGGTATTGACAATATTTCCCAGATTAAGAAGAAGGCAGCCATAGCCAAAGCGGAAGCCGAAAAGGAAATTGCCGTGGCAAAGGCGGAAGCGGACCGTCAGGCAAACGATGCCCGTATCAATGCGGAGAGGGAAATTGCCAAAAAGAACAATGAATTGTCCCTGCAGAAATCCGAACTGAAGAAACTGGAGGACACGAAAAAGGCGGAAGCGGATGCGGCATACAGCATCCAGGAGCAGGAACAGCGCAAAACCATAGAGGTGGCGACGGCGGAAGCCAGTATAGCAAAGCAGGAGAAAGAAGTCACGCTGAAAGAAAGGGAAGCGCAGGTAAGGGAAAAAGCGCTGGATGCGGAGGTACGCAAGAGGGCGGAAGCCGACCGGTTTGCCCGCCAGCAGCAGTCGGATGCCGAATTGTATGAAAGACAGAGGAAGGCGGAAGCCGAGAAATTCGAGCAGGAAAAAGAGGCGGATGCCATGAAGGCAAAGGCGGAAGCACAGAAATTTGCGAAGGAGCAGGAAGCCGCCGGAATCCGTATGGTAGGGGAAGCGGAGGCGGAAGCCATACGTGCAAAGGGTATTGCCGAAGCGGAAGCCATGGAGAAAAAGGCGGAAGCCTACCAGAAATACAACAATGCGGCAATGGCGGAAATGTTAATCGGCGTCCTGCCGGAAATTGCGGCAAAGATTGCGGAACCGCTTACCCAGATTGACAGGATTACGATTATCGGCGGCGACCAGTCCGGCGGGGTCAGCTCCGTAGCAGACAATGTTCCGGCGGTTATGGCGAGACTCTTTGAAACGATGAAGGATACCGTAGGTATTGACCTTGCGGAAATTGTGAAGGCAGGGACTTATGATGCGAAAGTAAACCGGAACATTAACATTCATGTGGGTGATGAGGAAAATACGGATGCCGTAAATGCGGCAGTTGCGGCAGCAGTGGCGAAGGAAGTCGGGGGTGCGGTGAGTACGTAGAAGGTGCGGACGCACGGACGGGAGTTTTTTGCGGGGCGGCGGCAGCGGGATTGCCTGTCCCGGTTTTCCGTGCACTTTTTCCGGCTGGGTAGAGTAAAAAGGAATGCTATGATGCAGTATTATTTTTTTTGATATCCAGCAAAAGCCAGGAGAGGAACCCCCTGCCCGGTTTGTTCCTGCCTCCCTGGGCTTCCCCTGCCGGCATCTGTTCAAAACCTGTTTCAAAAAATGGTGCTGCTTCTTATTGTGTCCAGCCGTCGGTTTCTGACCGCTTTAGGCGGCGTTGTTTGACGAACAAGGTATTTCACGGAACGGGAAATACCTTGTGAGGAGTTTCGCCGCCGTGGTCAGAAACCGACGGCTGGACACAATTAGAAACAGCCCATTTTTGCCATCAGGTTTGAACAGATGCCGGCAGGGGGAGCCCAGGGAGGCAGGGACAAACCGGGCAGGGGGTTCCTCTCCTGGTTTTTGCGTCCTCCTTCACCCCCGAACATAACATTTCAGGCTGAACTGTTGCTTTGTTCCGAAACTCAAATAATAAATATATCGACAAACCCCACCAATACAGAGTATAATAAGGGACAGTGCGGATCATCATGAAAACGGGAGCGTGTTTGAAACAGCGGAAACGGAAAATTCACACGGATATCACAATTAAGGGATATCATGATGTTTGGTTGAAGCGGAAAGAATGATCCGGAAAAGGAGATAAGAGGAGGACGATCACCAATGGCAAAGAAAAACCAGCCGCAGACGGGGACGGAACAGAAGGTTCAAACAAGATATGACCGTAAGATGGAAGCGAGAAGGAAACAGGAGGAGAAGGACAAAAGGGAAGCAAAGATGCTGCGCATCGGAGCTGTCACTGTATGTGTGCTTCTTGTATTGGCAGTTGCCGGTTCCATAGGCGCATCCGTATGGAGCAGGAAAGCCGCCACGAAAGATGCTTATGTAACCATCGGGGAGCATAAGGTAACGAAACTGGAATTTGATTATTATTATAATGCCATGTTAAACAGCTATTCTTCGCTTATGGCATATATGGGAATGGATGCCACATCGGATTTGGCGAGCCAGCCTTACAGTGAGGACCTGACTTGGAAAGATTTCTTTGACGAGATGGCGGTGGAACAGCTTAAGCAGGCGAAAGCAATGGCGGACGATGCGGCGGCAAATAATTTTTCCCATGATGTCACGGAAGAATATGCCAATATGGTAAACAGATTAAAATCGGTGGCGGAGTCCATGGGAATGTCCGTGGAGGAGTATTATAAAATGACCTATGGCGAGTATGCCACGGAAAAAAATATGGAGCCTTATTTAAAGGAAGGTCTGCTGACCGAGGCATACAGGCAGCATTTGATGGAGCAGAATGCACCGGAAGCACAGGAAATCAAGGATTATTACGCGGAAAATGTGCAGAGTTATGATAAAGTGGATTACAGGAGCTTTGTCTTTAACGCGGATATTGCGGAAGGAGCCGTACAGGAAGATATTGATAAGGCGATGACGGAAGCCGAGAAGAAGGCGGAGGCAATGCTGGAGGCAAGAAAAGGCGGTGCGGATTTCAGGCAGCTTTGTATCGAGAATGCATCCGGGGAAGAAAAAGCAGCTTATGAGGATACGGAGACGGACGCGTCCCTGCGGGAAGGCGCAAAATATGCCGGTACACCTTCCGCTATCAGCGATTGGCTTTATGAGGACGGAAGAACACAGGGCGATATGGAAGTAGTGGAAGATATTGACGGAAACCGTTATTATGTGGTGGAATTTATCAAGAGGTATTATGATGAAGCGGATGATAAAAATATCTCCGATACCATTGCAAATGAAAGGGTTGCAGAATATGTCAGCCAGTTAGTAGGGAATTATACCGTTACGGACAACAAAGGCGAATTAAAATATCTTACCGTAAATACCGGAGCGGATGCGGCGGAAGGCGGAACGGATGCCGAAGCGGCGGAACCGGGAACAGATGCCGGGACGGGAGAAGAATCCGTAGCCGATACCGGTTCCGCAGAGGAAACAGGTACCGATTCGTAAGATGAGTTGGGGTATACAATACGGAATTTCATAACGGAATATTATTTGAAACAGGGAAGGAACATGTTAAGTTCCTTCCCTGTTTGGTTTTTGGGTTATCCCATAACTACTTTCACATCATAATGCTTTTTCCCTTCTTCAAAAGGAATGATACATCCTTCTACGGCTTTACCGTCCACGGTCATGGATACAATGCCTTTTTCCACGCGGCCGGGGTTTTCCACCTGTATGTCGTATTCCGCATTGCGGAAAGTACGATGGATGGAGAAATTCCCAAGCCAGGAAGGAATGCAGGGGTTTACCTTCAGTCCGTTCCAGTCCGGTGTGATGCCCAAAATGTATTGGGATACATTGACGAAAGTCCATGCTGCCGTACCCGTAAGCCAACTGTTTTTCGCTTCGCCCCGGTGCGGTGCATCCGCTCCTGCAATCATCTGTGAATATACATAGGGTTCGGTACGGTGGATTTCACTGATGTCCTCAATAAAGGCGGGACAGGTCTTCCGATAAACCTCAAACGCACGGTTTCCCCTTCCGATAACGGTTTCCGCAATGGAAATCCAGGGGTTGTTATGGCAGAAAATACCTGCATTTTCTTTGTATCCGGGCGGATAGGAGCTGACTTCGCCAAGCTCTAAATGGTATTTAGTGTAAGCGGGCTGTAAAAGCATGACGCCGTATTCGGTATCCAATATATTCTGTACGGAATCCAGCGCTTTTTCTGCCAGTCCTTCCTTTACGCCGATACCTGCCAAAACGCAGAAGCCCTGCGGTTCTATATAAATCCTGCCTTCCTCACATTCTTTGGAGCCGACTTTTTGGCTGTTTGCATCGTAGGCACGGAGAAACCATTCGCCGTCCCATCCGGCATCCAAAACTGCCTGGTATACCTTTTCCACTTCTCTGCGCGCCCTTGCGGCTTCTTCGGTATCACCGAGCTGTTCCGCGATTTGCGCGTATTCTTCCCCGTATTTTACGAACATACCGGCAATGAAGACGGATTCCGCCACGGGTCCCTCGCTGGGACCGAAAGTTTGGAAGGATTCGCCCGGCTCGGAGGAAAAGCAGTTTAAATTCAGGCAGTCGTTCCAGTCCGCACGTCCAATCAGCGGCAGGTTGTGGGGTCCTTTATGGGAAACCGTGAAATCAAGGGAACGTTTCAGGTGCTCCCAAAGAGGCTTTTCCGTGCCTGCCTGGCAGTTGAACGGAACGGGTTCCTTTAAAATGTCCAAATCCCCGGTTTCGCGGATGTATGCGCCGGTTCCGGCAATCAGCCAAAGGGGATCATCGTTGAAACCGCTGCCGATATCCGCGTTTCCCATTTTTGTTAACGGCTGGTATTGGTGGTAGGCGCTGCCGTCTTCAAACTGGGTGGATGCGATGTCCAGGATTCTCTGTCTTGCACGGTCGGGAATCAGGTGGACAAAGCCCAAAAGATCCTGGCAGGAATCGCGGAAGCCCATGCCGCGCCCGATGCCGGATTCATAATAGGAAGCGCTCCTTGACATATTAAATGTCACCATACACTGGTACTGGTTCCAAATATTTACCGTGCGGTTTAATTCACCGGATTCCGACTGCAGATGATAACGGGACAGAAGCCGGTTCCAGTAATCCTTTAATTCCGTAAAAGCTGTCTCTACGGAAGCATCGTCCGCGTAACGTGCCAGAAGTTCACGGGCAGGTTTTTTATTGATAATATTGGGGGACTCCCATTTATTTTCCGCGGGAAGCTCTACATAAGCGGTTACGAATATAAACGTGCGCGTTTCACCCGGTTCCAGGTGCATGTTGATTTGGTGTGCGGCAATGGGGGACCAGCCGCTTGCCATGGAATTGGTAAGCTGTCCGTTTTCCACCGCCTGCGGATTGGCATTGCTCCGGTAAGCGCCGAGGAATACGTCGCGGTCCGTTTCAAAGGCATCCACGGGGGAGTTTACAGAAAACAATGCATAGTGGTTGCGGCGTTCGCGGTATTCCGTCTTATGGTAAATGGTGGAACCCTCCACTTCCATTTCACCCGTACTGAAATTACGCTGGAAGTTCTTCATGTCGTCATCCGCATTCCAAAGGCACCATTCGATATAGGAAAAAAGACGGATTTCCTTAGGCTGTTCCGTTTTGTTGGTGAGCGTCAGTTGGTTGATTTCACACGTATCGTTTAACGGCACAAAGGTGAGCTGGGATGCTTCCAATCCGTTTTTTCCTCCGGTGAAGCGGCTGTACCCGAGTCCGTGGCGGCATTCGTAGGAATCCAGCTCCGTCTGCGCAGGCTGCCAGCCGGGGTTCCAGATATCGTTTCCTTCCTTTATATAGAAGTACCTGCCGTTGGAATCTGCCGGAACGTTGTTGTAGCGGTAGCGGGTAAGGCGCAGCAGCTTTGCATCCTTATAAAAGGAATATCCCCCGCAGGTATTGGATATCAGGCTGAAAAAATCTCTGCAGCCAAGATAGTTGATCCAAGGCAGCGGCGTTTTGGGTGTGGTAATCACATATTCCTGTGCCGTATCGTCGAAAAATCCATATTTCATCTTATTTCTTTCCTCCTTATACTATTTAAAAATGATTGGTTTAGATAAATATAAAATAATATAGAAAACGTTTAAGTAGAAATGAAGCATTCTTAATTAGTTGCATTATAATTGATTTATACAGCAAAATCAAGAAGTTTCCAAAGAATTAATTCACGAAAAAATGCATTAGTGGGTACAGGTTTTCTGTGAAATACGCAGAATCTACTTATATTGAAAGCAGAAAGTTAAGATAAATATAAAATAAATGTGCAAAATGTACAAAAATAGACATGTTAAATTGAGATATTGTAATAAAAAATACAAAGATATTAAAAAAGGGTTGCAAAGTATGTGCAGAAAGCACATAATGAAATCGTAGAAAACGTTTAAGTATATCGTTTACGCTACAACCTGTTGTATATTGATAGGAGACGGATATAAAGAAACCAGTGGACAGGAGGTAGGCGATATGGTGTCATTGAAAGATATTGCAAGGGAATGTCAGGTATCCATCGCAACAGTGAGTAAAGCGCTGAATGATCATCCGGACATCAGTGAGGAAAGAAAAGCCATGATACGGTTTAAGGCGGATGAGCTGGGATACCATCCGAACCTGTTTGCCAGAACACTGAAGACGAAGCACAGTTATAATATTGGCGTGCTTTTTACGGATGAGGCGAACAATGGGCTTACCCATGATTATTTTGCCGCTGTTTTGGACAGTTTTAAAACAACCGTAGAGAAGAATGCATATGATTTGACTTTCTTAAACTGCAATAAGTCAAGGAAACAGCGCATGAGTTATTTGGAGCATGCCAGGTACAGGGGATTCGACGGAGTTGTAATTGCATGTGTGGATTTCACGGATCCGGAGGTACTGGAGCTGGTGCAGAGCGATATTCCGTTGGTGACGGTCGATTATATGTTCAATGACAGAATGGCGGTGATGTCCGATAATGTGAAGGGAATTGAGGATTTGCTTTCTTACATATACGGGATGGGCCACCGCAGGATTGCTTACATCCATGGCGCGGATTCACACGTCACGAGAAGCAGGGTTTCCAGTTTCTTCCGGACGGCGGAAAAGCTCGGACTGGAGATACCGGACGAATACGTTTCGGAAAGCGAATACCGGGATGTGGAAGGGGCAGCCAAGGCAACCGGAAAGCTGCTGGATTTGAAGAAACCTCCCACATGTATCATGTATCCCGATGATTTATCCGCTTTTGGCGGGATTAACATCATCAGGGAGCGCGGATTGGGAATACCGGAAGACATATCCGTGGTTGGGTATGACGGTATCCGTATCGCAAGGTATGTGGCTCCGTTTCTGACGACGTTAAAACAGGATACTTTGCATCTTGGTCAGTATGCGGCAGAAAAATTGATAGATTTGATTGAACATCCGAGGACGGCAGTGCGTGAAATCACGAACGTGCGGGGAACGGTATTTGAGGGTCAGACTATCAGGAAGATGTAAAAACGGATGGGATATGGATTTACGTTTTACAGGTCCGTTATCCCCCAAAATAAAATCTCAAGGAGGGATTCATTATGAAAAAGAAGTTACTTGGATTATTACTTTCAACGGCCATGGTAGCATCTGTGTTAGCCGGATGCGGCGGCGGGGATGCGCCGGCAGAGACACCTGCGGCAGAAGCGCCGGCAGAGACCCCTGCAGAGACGCCGGCAGAAACCCCTGCCGAGGCACCTGCGGAAACCCCTGCGGAAGCGCCGGCAGATGATGCGGCGGCAGCTACGGGCGATGTTACTTATACAGGCGAATTAGAGATTATGCATTATTCCACTTCGGAAGAATCCGAAGGAAACGGCGGTTCTGACGGCTTCCGTACTGCGTTGGGACTTTGGGACGAAGCGCACCCGGATATCACGCTGACACAGAACGTATTGGCAAATGCGGAATATAAAACACAAATTGCTACTTTGGCAGCGGCAGACGATCTTCCGGACGTATTCCTGCTCCAGGGTATGAACACCATTGACTGGGCAAACCAGGGATTGGTTTATGATTTGACAAATGACATTAAGTCTTCTCCTTATTATGCGGATTATAACCAGGCATATTTTGTACCGTTTACGGTTGGGGATTCCATTTACGGATATCCGGCGCTGACGGGCGGTACCTGTACGGTTGTAATTTACGACAAGGCAATGTGGAAAGAAGCCGGTTTTGATTCCTTCCCCACCACTTGGGCAGACGTGGAAAAAGCATCCGAATATTTTGGCGGAAAAGGCATTATCACGGTTGCATTCGGTAACGGCGGTAAATGGCAGGCAAACTCCTGCTTCCTGTCCACACTTGGCAACCGTTACACGGGTCCTGACTGGTTCATGAGCCTGGTTGCAAAGGGCGGCGCGGCTTTCACGGATGCGGAATTTGTAAGCTCTTTGGCAGAGACACAGCGCCTGTTTACACAGACCAAGATCTTCAACGAAGACTTTAACGTAGTCACCAACGAAGACGCACGTGAATATTACATCTCCGGCGATGCGGCTGCATTTATCGGCGGTAACTGGGATGAATCCTACATTTGGGCTACGCTGAAAGAAGCAGACGAAGAAAAATGGAACAACATGGGCTTTGCGGTTCTTCCCCAGCCTGCGGATGCAACAAAAGCTCCCAATTCCCAAAATATCGGACTTGGTTATGCAATAGCAATCAATGCAAAACTGGCAAATGAACCCGAAAAACTGGCGGCAGCCATCGACTTGGCGGAATACATCACAGGACCTGAATTTGCAACTTATGTGGCTGAAAATTATGCTTTGGGCGGTCTGACCAAGGTTGCGGATGTTGACCTTAGCGCTTTTGACCAGATTACCCAGGATTTCTACAACTGGTCTTACGTGAATACGGAAACCTGTGAAATTTATGACTCTTATATTACGAATGCGGTATGGGATGTACTGAATACGGATTTGCAGACTATGATGAACGGCGACATGACGCCGGAAGATGTAGCGGCAAACGCACAGAAAGCATACGAAGCCAACTATTAAAGCGGCGGAAATGTTTTCAAAGGAACAGGATAATCTTGCAGGAAAATAGTGACTGCAAAAGCCGTTCTTCCTGGATTGGCCTCTGTCAAACAGACAGGGGTCAATTCCACATAGGAAGGAGGGACGGTGGACGACAGGAAGTTCCCGTATCCATTAAGTAAGCGGAAAAAAGAAAGTTTCAGGAAAGAGAGGGGCTGTGGAATGTTAAATTCAATTAAGCCGAAAGGAAAAACCATATTTTTATATCTCCTTGTACCCGTAGCAATGTTTGTATTCACTGTGTTTGTACCGCTGGTGACGGCTCTCGTATACAGCTTTTTTGAATGGAAAGGCGGTCCACAGAAAACTTTTACCGGATTGCAAAACTATATGACACTGTTTGCAGATAAGACATTTTGGGAAGCGTTCGGACATAACATTTATCTTGTTATAGCATGTATTATCGGACAGATTGGCATTGCATTTATTTTGGTCATTATGGTAAATTCCAAACTTGTAAAACTGAAAGGGATGCACCGTACGTTTGGATTTTTTCCCAGTACGATTTCGGCGGTCTGCATCGGTTTGATTTGGAACATGATTTACCATAACCAGTACGGTATTATTAACTGGTTCTTAAAAACGATAGGAAGACCGGACCTGTGTAAAGTTTGGCTTAATGAAACGGATAAAGTCATGCTGTTAGTATCCATTCCGTTGATTTGGCAGTTTATCGGTTATTATATGGTTATCATGCTTTCCGCCATTGCCTCCATTGACGGCGAAGTGTTTGAAAGCGCGGAGATTGACGGGGCAAACGGTATGCAGAAGGCATGGTACATAACCCTTCCGTTAATTAAAAACACGATGTTGGTATGTATCACTCTTTGTATTGCGGGTAACATGAAAGCATTTGACAATATCTTCGTCATGACAAAAGGCGGTCCCGGAACGGCATCCATGGTTATGGCAATGTATGGCTACCAGATATCCTTTAACCAGAGCAACATGGGATACGGCAGTTGTATTTCCGTAGGTATTTTCGTACTTTCCTTACTGGTTATCGGCGGTTCGCAGAGCTTGATTAAATATCTGACAAGGGAAAAGGAGGCATAAGGTGATGAAAAAAGAAAATGAAAATAACAATGGCACGCATAAAGTCCAAAAAGGCGTTGCAGGATTTTTCATGAATTTTGTGTTAATCGTGTTTTCCCTTACCTGTATCTTCCCGATTGTATGGATGATTTACTCCTCCTTAAAGGAAAAACGGGCGTTTAATGCGGATATCATCGGGCTTCCCGAGAAACCAACGCTGGTGAATTATACCCGTATCCTGACCAACACGGATTACCACCTTGCGGAATCCATGTTCAACAGTGTGCGCACTACGTTTTTATCGATTTTACTGATTGTCCTGTTTTCTTTTATCGTGGGCTATATTTTGGCAAGGGTGCGTTTTAAGCTGAACCGGGTGCTGTATGTTATGTTCCTGATGGGAATGCTGATTCCGATTCATTCCCTGCTGGTTCCGATTTACGTCGTATTCCGTAACTGCGGCATGTCAAATAAATGGTATACTTTGCTTCTGCCGTATGTATCGTTCGGTCTTCCAATGGGAATCTTTTTGGTGGAAGGTTATGTGAAGGCGATTCCGGTATCGCTGGAGGAAGCAGCGGCAATTGACGGAAGCAGTTTTTCCAATACCCTTTGGAAAATTATCCTTCCGATTTGCAAACCGATTTTGGTTACGGTGGCGATTATTCAGATATTTAGCTGCTGGAATGAGTTTTCGTTTGCATTGGTATTGATTAAGGATGTGGCGCTGCAGACGGTGCCGTTGGCATTGACACAGTTTAAGGGTCAGTTTGCATCGGATTATCCGAAGCAGATGGCTGCAATGCTGATTACCATGTCGCCGATTGTGGTTTTGTATTTTGTGTTCAGCAAGCAAATCATCAAAGGCATGGTTGCCGGTGCGGTAAAAGGTTAAAGATATCCGGAAAAGGCTCTAAACTCCGTTTTAATATTCCATGCATCTGTGCGATGGCAATGCCGTAATTGGTCATCGGTATGCCGCAGTCTGCGGCATACCGGAGCCGGTATTGCATTTCCCGTTCATTGATCATGCATCCGCCACAATGGATGACTAACGCATATCCCGACAAATCTTCGGGAAATTCCATGCCGGAAGTAAAAGCAAACCGAATATTTTTCTGCGTGTAATTCTTAATCCATGCGGGCAGTTTCACCGTTCCGATGTCGCCGCACTGCCTGTGGTGGGTGCAGCCTTCGGAAATCAGTACGGTGTCGCCGTCCTGCAGGTCTTTTAGTTTTGCGGCGCCTTCCACCGCTGCAGTGAGATTTCCTTTATAACGGGCAAAAAGAATGGAAAAGGAAGTAAGCAGGATATCCCCGGGGATAACATGGGATACCTGTCCGAATACCTGGGAATCGGTAATCACCAGTTTCGGCTTTCCGTTTATGGAAGCGAGGGTTTGGGGTAGTTCCGTATTACGGGATACCACGGCAATGGCGCCTGCTTCCAGGATGTCACGGATAGTCTGCTGCTGGGGGAGGATCAGCCGCCCTTTAGGGGCGGCGCTGTCAATGGGAATTACCAATACCACGGTATCGTTTGGCGCAAGCAGATCCGCAACGATGCGCTTATGGTTTCCGCTGTTTTTTACAAGCCGTGCCAGCATTTCTTTCAGTTCGTGGATATGGTAATCTGCCGTTGCGCTGACATATATCGTGTTTGATTGCATATGGCCTGCTTCCGGCTGTCCGGTGCAGGAAACTGCCTGTATACCGGAAGGAAAACCGGGCAGCAGGTCTGCTTTGTTGTATACAATGAGGTAAGGAATACATTTATCCTCAAACATTGCAATCAAATCATGGTCCGCACTTTGAAGACCCTTTCCGGCATCCACGGTTAATACGGCGATGTCCACATAATTCATGGTTTGGCGTGCTTTTTGGACGCGCAGCCCGCCCAGTGTACCTTCGTCATCCATACCGGGGGTATCGATAATGACGATGGGACCGAGGGGAAGAAGTTCCATGGATTTTTTCACGGGGTCGGTAGTGGTTCCTTTTATTTCGGATACAAGCGCCACTTCCTGTCCGGTGACTGCGTTGACAAGGCTGGATTTTCCGGCATTTCTAAGTCCGAAAAAACCGATATGGATGCGTTCGGCGGATACGGTATCGTTTAATCCCATAGTATGCTGTGCTCCTTTTTCGTGAGAGACGGATAAATTCCATGTGTAGAATGGATTGCTCCGTAAAAATCCCGGGGTATGTGCAAAAAAAGTCCAAACCTAAAAACGGAAATCCCTGCGGTTGGAGTGTTTTATGTCCGCTATGTTCCGTGCAGCGGTTGCGCGTACTTTTTCATTTGGTATTTTGGAAAGTTCCTGTTCAATTAAGGCAAATCCGGTTTTCCGTGTTTCTTCCGATGCGTAGTCCACCAAATATTCGGTCAGCGTCATCAGCGCATTCGGGTGGCAGCAGTTTAAGATTTGCCCGGTTTTGCACAGGCTCATGAAACGGTCGCCGGTGCGTCCTTCCCGGTAGCAGGCAGTACAGAAAGAAGGAATATGCCCGTTTTGCATCAGCCAGTGTACCACTTCGTCAAGGGAGCGCTGGTCGGAAACGTCGAATTGCTCCGAATCGTGGGGGCGTTCTTTTTCCGTATAACCGCCTACCGAGGTGCGGGAAGCGCCGCTGACCTGGGAAATGCCAAGGCGCAGCGCCTGTTCCCGGACTTCCTGTGATTCCCTTGTGGAAATAATCATGCCCGTATAGGGAACGGCAAGCCGGATACATGCAATGATTTTTGCAAACATATCATCGGGGATGGAATTGTCAAAAACATCCGGGTCGATGTCGTCGGCATGTTTCACTCTTGGTATGCTGATAGTGTGCGGGCCTACGCCGTGGACAGCCTCCAAATGTTCCGCATGCATGATAAGACCGGCAAATTCATATTTATACATTTCCAAACCGAAAAGCACGCCCAGCCCCACATCGTCGATGCCGCCTTCCATGGCGCGGTCCATGGCTTCCGTGTGGTAATCGTAATCGTGTTTGGGTCCGGTGGGATGCAGCTCCAGATAGCTTTTTTTATGATAGGTTTCCTGGAAAAGAATATAGGTGCCGATGCCCGCTTCTTTCAAACGGCGGTAGTTGTCCACCGTGGTCGCTGCAATATTGACGTTGACACGGCGGATGGCGCCGTTTTTATGGTTAATCCCATAGATGGTGCGGATGCACTCCAAAATGTATTCGATGGGGTTCTGCACGGGGTCTTCCCCGGCTTCAATGGCAAGGCGCTTGTGCCCCATATCCTGAAGGGCGATAACTTCCTGCCGTACTTCCTCCTGCGTCAGTTTCTTACGGGTAATGTGTTTGTTGCTCATGTGGTAAGGGCAGTACAGACAGCCGTTGACGCAGTAATTGGATAAATACAGGGGGGCAAACATGACAATCCGGTTGCCGTAAAAAGCCAGTTTGATTTCTTCCGCAATGCGGTAGATTTCCTCCACCTTTTCCGGAATGTCACAGGCGAGCAGTACGGAAGCCTCCCTGTGGGTCAGTCCCTGGCAGACGCATCCCTTTTCCGTTTTCTGAGGACGCGCTTTGGCCAGAATCCTGTCGATAAGGGCGGCGTTATGTTTATTTTGCTCCGCATATTCCAAAGTGGCGAGGATTTCCCCGTCGTTGATAAATTCTTCTGCTTTTAAGGATTTTGGGTTATAGGTTGCCATAATGGTTCTTCCTTCCTGGTTTTATCTGATTTTATTGTTTCCGGTTTTGGCATCCCCGCGTTCCGTTACGATTTCGTAACCAATGGATTTCATCCTTTGGGCGAGGTGTTCTTTGGCTTGGGCGGATTCATCGCCGGTACAGAGCTTGTTGTTGTAAAGTTCGTATTTTTTCCGGACGGATGGGGGGGACAGGTTGGGCATGACTACGTTTGCCCCTGCTAAAATTCCCTTTTCCCTTCCATCCGGGTCTAAGGTACCGAGTGCCGTGGTTGCCGGAAGCAGCACCGGGGGATGAATCAGGCGCAGAATGGAGAGAAGATAACAGGTAAGTTCCGTGTCCCCGGCAGGCATGTCGCGAAAGGGCGTATCGTTATGGGGAATAAACGGACCGATGCCGCACATGTCCGGCCGGAATGTTTCAACAAACTTTAAATCCATGGCTAAAGTTTCCGCCGTTTGGTAAGGGGAACCCACCAGAAAACCGCAGCCGGTCTGGTAACCGGTTTCCCGCAGGCTCCGCAGACATTCCATCCGCCGGGTGAAAGACATGTCCGGCGGATGGAGTCTGTGGTAATGGCTGCGGTCTGCCGTTTCATGGCGCAGCAGGTACCGGTCCGCACCAGCGTCAAAAAGCCTTTGGTAACTTAAGGGTTTCCGTTCGCCGAGGGAAAGCGTGACGGCGCAGTCCGGGTGGCGTTCTTTGATGCTGCGGATGATGCCGCACAGGATTTCATCGGTAAAGAAACCGTCTTCCCCGCCCTGCAGGACAAAGGTGCGGAATCCCAAAGCATATCCTTCCATACAGCATGACAAAATCTGTCCGGCATCCAGCCGGTACCGCTCACAGCGCCGGTTGCTTCTGCGGATGCCGCAGTAGAGGCAGTCGTTTTTACAGATATTGCTGATTTCAATTAAGCCTCTGACGTATACGGCGTTGCCGTATATCCGACGCCTGGCAGAGACGGCTTTTTGTGCTAACGTGTCTGCCGCTTCCTGCGACCGGTGGGTGATTAAATATTCGTATTCGGTACGGGTTAGGGAGCGGGTCTGTTCCAGTTTGCGGATGAGTCCGTATAATGTTCCGTTCATCTGTTTTGTTGTACTCCGTCCATCCAACCATGTCCGTCAAAAATCACAGGTACCTTTGATGTTTGGCGGATAGGGTTTGGTTAATTTGGCTGCTGTGGGGTAATAAGGTTGGAATAGGCTGTTTTGACGCTTACCCCTTCCAGTTTTCCGATTTTGCCCGACAGGGAGGAAATGGTATCCTGCGGTGCATCCATGGCAATGCTGATGATATTGACTTTTTTCTCCCGGTAAGGAATTCCCATCCTTCCTATGATATAGTTCCCGAAATCGTGGAGAATGGCGTTTAACTGTTCCACGGAATCGGTGCATTCCACAATAATTCCCATTACGGCTACACGGGTTTCCATATCGTGTCCCTTCTTTCTGTTATTTGTTTTAATAAAAAAATTCCTAAAAATGCTGCACCTGAAAATCAGGTGCAGCAAATACCGATTGGAAAATCCATTTATTTTCTAAAATTGTATCAGGCTGTCACCTTTCACCCGGATTGCATAAAACGGCATCTTCATGTCAGGTAACTATTATATTAAGGAATTTGCGTGGAAAAGTCAATGGCGTTTTTTGGGCAGTGCAAACTGTCCCACGAGATTGTCCAGTATGGTTGCCTGTGCGGACAATTCCTCGCTGGTTGCCGATGCTTCTTCCGCGGTTGCAGCGTTGCTTTGGACCACTTCCGAAATCTGGTTTACGCCGATTTCTGCCTGCCGCATGGCTTCCGTTTGTCCTTCCACCATGACTTTCAGGTTTTTGGAGAAGTCCGCAATCTGCTTGATACCGTCTACTACGGATTCAATGGCATTGGATGCGCGTTCTGCCGCTTTGTTTCCTTCGGAAACTTCCTTGATGGAGCTTTCGATTAATTCCCTTGTATCCACAGCCGCTTTTGCACTTTGGTCTGCCAGTTCCCGGATTTGGTCTGCCACAACCGCAAAACCGCGTCCCGATTCCCCTGCCCTTGCCGCCTCGATGGAAGCGTTTAGGGATAAAAGGTTAGTTTGTGCCGCAATGGATTCGATTTCGGAAATGATATCCCCGATTCTGGTGGAAGCATCGTTAATCCGTTCCATTGCCGTCATCATCGTATTCATTTCCTCGCGGCTGTTATCTGCCTGGTTTGCATACTGCTGTGCCTTTATGTAAGATTCATCCGCTCTTTCAACGCTCTTTTCCATGGTTGCGGTAATATCGGAAATGGTTGCATGAAGTTCTTCCACCGCGCTCGCCTGTTCCGTTGCGCCCTCCGCCAAACACTGTGAAGCGCTTGCCAAATCCCCGGAACCGATGGATACATGGCTGGATGCTTCCCCGATGGACAATAAGGTTTCCGTCATTTGGTCCCTGAGCCCGCGCATGGATTCGTACATTTTCTTAAAGTCCCCGGTATAACGGTCTGCAATGCCGGAATGCACGTCATAATTCCCGCCTGCCATTTCCCCAAGTACTTTGCCGATATCGGTAATAATCATACTCAGGTTTTCCGCCATGCCGGTGGCATCTTTTCCCATGTCTTCCACTTCGTCTTTTGTGTCTATTACAGGGAAAGGGGAGGAGAGATCGCCTACGGCAAATGTTTTAAGCCGTTCCCCCAGCTTGCCCAAAGGAACGGAAATCTTCCGGGCAATGTTTTTGCCGATTTTGGTGGAGAGTATTAAGGACACGATAATCGATAGGATGATGAATATGGCAAGCACCCAATCGGTAATGGTAAGGGTTTTGGAAAGAGCGTTTCCCTGTTCCACTTTTACGTTTAAAAGTTCTTCCAGTTTATTGTAAATACTGTTGTAGGCACTGGAAAGCTGGTTTAAAGCCATTTCCTGTGCCTTTTGGTCGGATTCCGGGTCCTGGGATGTCCCAAGGGCTAAAATTTCCGCGTCCAGCTTCCAGTAAGCGTCCAGTTCTGCTTTGATGGCATCGTAGGTTATCCTGCCGTCATCCGATACAATGGTATTTTCCACCTGGGCGAAACACTGCTCAAATATGACTTTCTTATCGTCATGCTGTTTTACCACGGTGGCAATGGCGTCCGCATCATCGTAACCGATGGCGGCGCGCAGCGACGAGCGGATATCTGCAAATTCAAACAATGCTTTTCCGATATCTCCCTGTGCAAAGCCGAAATTGGTTAATGCATAAGAATATCTGTTGGAAATGACCATAAGCGCAATGAGCGCCAACAGGGCCGCTGCTGCCGTAATGGTAGATACTTTAAAAAATGAATAAGTTAGTTTTTTCTCAATATTTTCCTTTTTGTCCATTCTTACACTCTCCTCATTTTTGGTGAATTTCTATAAATTGTTAAACGACACTAGTTTAATTATAGTACAAAATTATATTTTATCAATAACAAAAATAAAAATTTTATTAATATAGAATAAATAGATTATAAATAACCTCGTGCGCCGCATAGCGGCATAGTTCTTCTGCACGGGAATGCGCATAAAAAAGGAGGGGCCATTGCCCTTCCCTTTCATTTTTTTCCTTTCTTAACCTTCAATTCTTAACCTTCAATCATAATGTATTTCTTTTCTTCCACTGCGGGTTTCTGTTCCTTTTTCGGGATAAACAGTTTCAGTAGCTGGACTTTATGTTCCATTCCGCATTGCGGTTTTCCTGCAGGTTCTTTTCCACATTATCCGCAGGCTTGGAATTTTTATGCGCGATAAAACGATTTATCGATTGACAACGGTTCCTGTCAAGACTAATATTTTATTGTTTGAGGAATGGGGAGAATGAAAAAATATAAGGAAAGGGTAAAAAAATGCTGGATATCAGAAATTTGACAAAAGAATACGGGAAATATAAGGCGGCGGATGATGTGAGCTTTGCCGTGGGAAGCGGGGAAATCGGTATTCTGCTCGGTCCCAACGGCGCAGGGAAATCCACAGTGATTAAGAGCATTGCAGGGCTTTTGCGTTATAAGGGAAAGATTTTTATTAACGGAAAGGAATCGCGCAGTACGGAAGCGAAGAAAGTGTTCGCCTATGTGCCGGAACTTCCGGCGATGTATGAGGCGTTGACGGTAAGGGAGCATATTGATTTCATTATCCATGCTTATCATGTGCAGGCAGGCGAGGATGAGGTCAGAAGTCTTTTGGAACGGTTTGAGCTGCAGGATAAGCAGAATAAGCTGGGCGATGAACTTTCCAAGGGGATGATGCAGAAGGTCAGCATCTGCTGTGCGCTCATCATCCGTCCGCAGGTCATTCTGCTGGATGAGCCGATGGTGGGGTTAGACCCTGCGGCAATTAAGGAGCTGAAACAGGTCATACTGGAATTAAAGGAAGCGGGCGTTACCGTCCTGATCAGTACCCACATGCTGGAAATGGTAAAGGATTTGTGGGACATTATGTTTGTCATGGAAAAAGGGCATATTGTGGCGGCTTACCGTAAGAGCGAAGTAAAAGAGGAAGATTTGGAAGAACTGTTTTTCCATGTGACGGAAGGGGATCACGGAAAAGAAGACCGGACAGGGGAGGGGGCGTAACGATGGAAGCAAAAACAGGCAGCGTCCGGGCGTTTTTTTACCTTTACCGGAAAATCCTGAAAAACCGTGTCAAAAAAGCGCTCCGTAAACCGATTACCTATATATACCTTGCGTTTGTGATATGGTATTTTGGATTTCTTTTTACGACGTTTGGGGAAGGCTTTGACAGCATGTTTGATTCCTTTGGGATTGATAAGGCTTCCGCACTGACGGTGGTATTGACGGTCCTTACATTTTTCTTTGTTCCGTCGAATTTAATTTCCTATTCCAAAAGGAAAGGATTGGTGTTCCGGCAGTCGGATATCCATTTCCTGTTCCCGGCGCCGGTAAACCCGAAACGCGTCCTGCTGTATGCCCATGTCCGGGGGGTTCTCCTTGGGCTGTTAGTGAGCGGGCTGATGACGGTGGGCGGCGTGATATGGTTTTCCATGCCGGTGTGGAAGATGGCAGTCTATTTCCTGTTTTCCGGTGTGGTGGAAAATCTGCTGGAAGGTTCCCTGATGATTCTCTGTTATGGGAACGAAAAGTTTGGCAAGGAGCAGATGTTCCGTTTTCAGTTGCTGATGTATGCGGTGGTGGGGCTTTTTGTGCTGATTGGGGTTGCGGTATACATGAAGGAGGGCGCGGGGATGTCCGCAGTGGCAGGATACCTGCATAGCTCCGCCATCCAGATGGTGCCTGTGATTGGATGGCATATTGCGTTCCTGCATTTGTTTTTCATGGGTCCCACTGCGGTAAACGTGGTATGTTCGGCACTGTATTTCGTATCCGTTGCCGTACTGTGTTTCATGGCGGTACGCATGAAGTGTACGGGGGAATATTATGAGGATGCCATTAAGTTTGCCGAAGATTACGAGGAAGCAAGGCAGAGGGGGAAACGGGGGGAAGTGGCAGTTGTCGGATGGAAGAAGAAATACGGGAAAGCGGAGGTGACTTACCGGGGAAGCTATGCGAAGGCGCTGTTTTACCGGCAGCTTTTGGAATATAAGAAGAATCGCTTTTTTATCTTCGGATTTTATACACTGGTATGCCTTGCGCTCGGCATCGGTATGGCGTTTTTTGCATACCGGGAAGACTTTGGGGAAAAAGCGCCTTTTATCATTCTTGCCGTGATGGCGTACCTGACCTTTATTTTCGCCAGTTATGCGGGAAAATGGGGGAAGGAACTGTCAAAGCCTTATACGTTCCTGATTCCGGACAGTGCATTCCGCAAGCTGTGGTATGCGACGTTGATGGAGCATATCCGGGCGCTGGTGGACGGGTGCCTGCTTACGCTGCCTGCTGGTATTGTGGCGGGGATTCCGTTTTTCCAAATCCTGCTGATTATTGCGGCTTATATCGGTCTTCAGGCATGTAAACTCTATGCGGAGGTTATGCTGGAGGCATTTTTGGGTAATCTTTTGGGAAATGTGGGGAAACAGTTTGCCCGGCTGTTTTTTGAAGGAATTGTAATTGCTTTCGGCGCCATGGGTGCGGCGGCAGGTACCATGCTTGTTTCGCTGGAGGTTGGTTTGGCGGTACTGATTGTGGTGGTCGGGGTCATGACGGCTGCCATGATGATTCTTGCGGCGCTGAATTTTGAACGGATGGAGAGTGTGGGATAAGTATCTGTCCGGTATTTGGTATCCGCAGTGTTTGGAAGCGCAGGAAGTGCGCGGAAATGGGGTTTTTATGGTGAATGATTCAGCGCAAAAGACAAACGATTTATTTGAACATGCCCCGGTACATAAAGCCTATTTTAAACTGGCTTTGCCGGTAGTGCTCGGAATGGTGGTCAGCCTGGTATACAATATGGTGGATACTTATTTTGTGGCGCAGACAAAAAATACGGCTTTGATTGCTGGGGTATCCCTGTGTGCGCCGGTTTTTATCCTGCTGATTGCGCTTGGTGATATTTTCGGGCTGGGCGGCAGTTCGGCGGTTTCCAGGCTATTTGGTGAAAAGAGGGAGGAAGCCGGCAGGAATGTGAGCGGATTCTGTTTTTACGGGGCGCTTTTCGGGGGTTTGCTGGTCAGTGCCGTTTTGCTGGTTTTCCAGCATCCCATTTTGCGGCTGTTGGGCGTAACGCAGGAAACATACCGGTATGCGGAACAGTATTACCGGTATATGGCGGTGGGTGCGCCGGCGGTTATGGTGTCTTTGGACCTTGGAAACATGATCCGTACGGAAGGCATGGCTATGGAGTCCATGATTGGGACGGTTTCCGGTTCGGTGGCTAATATCATACTGGATCCGGTTTTTATCTTCGGGTTGGGAATGGGAGCCGGAGGAGCGGCCATTGCCACGGTTTTGGGAAATCTGCTGACGGATGTCATCCTGATTTATTTCGTATGGAGAAAGAGTAAAAAGCTGACGGTTTCCATAAAGAAGGCGAAAGTGGGGAGAAAAGAAGTTTTTGACATTTTGCTTATTGGCATTCCGGCTTCCGTGACGAACCTGATGCAGAGTTTCAGTATTACGCTGACGAACCGTTACCTGATTGTCTACGGTGCGGATAAAGTGGCTGCCATGGGGATTGCCATGAAGGTAAATATGATTGTGGCATTGGTGATGGTAGGATTTGCATTTGGCGCCCAGCCGCTTATCGGGTATAATTACGGGGCAAAGAACTGGGAACGGTTGAAGCGGATTATACGGTTTGACCTGATGGTGGAGATGGTATTTTCCATTGTTATATTATTGGTATTGGCGGTTTTTGCCCCGCAGATTGTGGGGATGTTCCTGGCGGATGCGGATATCATAGGCGCCGGCGGGCTGATGATACGCTGCCTGATTATTTCGGCTCCTTTTGCCGGTGTGGTGCTTGTGTTCGTTACCGTTTTCCAGGCAATGGGAAAAGCGGGACCGGCGATGGTATTGTCCTTGGGAAGGCAGGGAGTATTTTTTGCCGTCTGTATTGTGGTGCTGGCACATGCGGCAGGGTACTATGGAATCATCTGCGCGCAGGCAGTGGCGGATGTGGTTACGATGGCAGCAGCGGTCGGACTGTATTTGGGGGTGGCACGGCGTACCATTTCCGGCTGAATGATTGGATTGTTACCGGTCACGGAATGAACGAAACCGAGTGATTACCAGTCTTCATAATTTTGGAAAAAAGCGGATTGTATAAAAAATATAATTATGATAAAATGAAAAAACAAAAAATGTACGTTGGATGATTATGGGGATTTCGGCTTGTGAATACAGGTATGGCGTTTTCATGGTCCGGCGGATGCCAAGGAGGGTAAGAAAGGTGAGGTTGAAAAAGTTAAAAAGTGTGGGCGCGTGTGTCCTGGGATTTGCACTCGCGTTCAGTTCAGGCGGTATGAAAGCCGCAGCGGCGGAGAACACGGTGAATGTCCAGGTGGATTTGGAGTTTGGACAGGCAGAGGCACAGACCATTAAGGATATGGTGAATACGCTCCGCACCACGGATGCATGGCAGTATGACGAGAACAATAATAAAGTGGATGTGCCGAATTTGGGGACATTGGTTTATGATGCAAAGCTGGAGGAGATCGCCATGCAGAGGGCGGCAGAGCTTGCGCTGTATTACAGCCATACAAGGGCAAACGGGGAAGGATGTGACACGGCATTCCGAGACCTCGGTTATTCGGGTTGGACGTTTGGGGAAAACATTGCAGCAGGATATGTCAGCGCCGCCGATGTATTTAAAGGCTGGTGCGAAGACGGGGCAGATGATAATTATTCCACCCAGGGCCACAGAAGAAATATGTTAAATGGAAATTTCACGGCAATCGGCATGGGTCATGTGGTTTATAACGGAACCCATTACTGGGCGATGGAATTAGGAGTCAGCGATGCGGAAAGCAATACGGGTGTGGACGGAGCCAAGACGGTTCCGGTGGAAGTGAATTATTCCAATATCCAGTCTCTTTCCGCAGGAAAGGATTCCTGTACGGCGGCTGTCGGAAGCGCAAGCGAACTGCCGGAAGTAAAAGCGACCATTACGCAGTCTTCTTCCGTGAATTGGGTAAGTCCGGCTACCTGCACGGTCATCAATCCGGAATGGATAGTGGCGGACCCGTCGGTGGCAACGGTTGCGGACGGAAAAGTAACGGGACAGAAGGCAGGCAGTACTACGCTTACGGTATCGGCGGGCGGGGCCAGCGTAACGGTAGCGCTGGAAGTAACCGCAGACGGACAGGGCAGTGACGGCGACAACAGCGGCGGAAATACGGGTGACGGTGACAACAGCGGCGGAAATACCGGTGACGGCGATAACAGCGGCGGAAATACCGGCGACGGCGACAACAGCGGCGGAAATACGGGTGACGGTGACAACAGCGGCGGAAATACCGGTGACGGTGATAATAGTGGCAACGGCGACAGCAATGAGGGCGATAATAACGGCGGCAATGGTGGAAACGATAGCGGCAGCAGCAGTGACGGCGGCAGCAGCGATGACGGAAAAAAAGAGTCTTCTTCCGGTTCGTCCGTAAGTAAGGACGAGCCTGTGGTTGTGAAAATCCCCACGACAAGCGTCGTGGGAGGCGTTGCAACGACAACGGAAGGCGTTTATTTTGCAAGCAGCGTAAACGGCTCGATTATCACCACAGGTGTAGCTGATATTGCGAAAGGCTACGGATTAACCGACAAAGAAAAGCCTTACGCCAAATTCTATAATTTGGACCCGAAAAAGAGTGCTTTGGCAAAGGCATCCATTGATGCGGCAGCCGCGGAACAGAAAGCGGCAGTCGGCTCCATGTTAAACATAGAACTTGGTAAAATGAGCAGCGGAAAATATACCCTCCTTCCTTCCGACGGACCGGCTGTGAGGATTGTGCTTGGCATTCCCAAGGGTTTTGCAGAGAACGGTAAGACATATGCCGTGGTATGTGTACGTGAAGGCGGTGCATATACCGTATGCAAAGACCTTGACAGTGTTGCGGGTACCGTTACGTTTGAGACGACGGGTGGTGCGGGTGTTTACGCGATTATAAAATATTAAGTGCCGGATGGAAAAAGGGATTGACATCTTTTTATCCTGCCGTTATAATAAAGAAAATTTTGTAAAAAGGAGAAAGGGAATGATTATTTATTCTTGCTAATCAGTAACTGAATGGGGTGCATGGGATATGCGTTTGGAAATCGATGGCGTTGTATTGCCGTGCGGGCAGGAATAATAGAATCTGATCTCTTTGACATACAGTACAGTTTTGGAAAATATGCGGTGTATTCTGATGGTTGTTTTGGCGGGGTGCGGCGGCAGGTTTGGAATGAGTACGGACTGTGGTTTTTATGGGTGCAGAAGATTATTTCTGCACCTTTTTTATGCACAGCCCCATGCAGAAGAAGTGTGCCGCAAAAGCGGCGCATGGGGCGCGCGGAGTAGGGGAAAGATTCCCCCTACTCGATTGAACAGCCCCATGCAGAAGAAGTGTGCCCAAAAGACAGGAGGGATGTATATGTCGCAAATCAGTGTTAACCATTTGACGTTTTATTATGACGGGAGTTATGACAATATTTTTGAGGATGTGTCTTTTCAAATTGATACGGATTGGAAACTGGGGTTTGTCGCGAGGAACGGGCGTGGGAAAACCACGTTCTTACATTTGCTGATGAACCGCTATGAGTACCGGGGGACGATAGCCTCCGCGATGGAATTTGACTATTTTCCGTATCCGGTTTCCGGTGGGGCGGACGATACGCTTTCGGTGATTGGGGAGATGGACCCCGGATATGAATTCTGGAAGATATGCAGGGAACTTTCACTGCTCCATGTGGACGAGGACGTGCTGTACCGGCCGTTTGATACCTTAAGCAACGGGGAGAGGACGAAGGTCATGCTGGCTGTGCTATTTGCAGGGGAAAACCGTTTTCTGCTCATCGACGAACCGACAAACCATTTGGATATGGAGGCACGGGAAATGGTGGCGGATTACCTGAAAAGGAAAAAAGGTTTTCTTTTGGTCTCCCATGACCGGTCTTTTTTGGATGGGTGCATCGACCATATATTGACCATTAATAAGACCAATATTGAGGTGCAGCAGGGTAATTTTTCCAGTTGGTGGGAGAATAAGAGACGGCAGGATGAATACGAAAGGGCGGAAAACGAACGCCTGAAGAAAGATATCCGTAAATTGGAGGCCGCATCCAAACAGGCCAGGCAATGGGCAGATTATGTGGAATCCACAAAAATCGGGAGGAAATCAGGGATACATGAAAAAAATATCGATACAAGGGCATATATCGGGGAAAAGTCCCGCCGTATGCAGATGCGCCGCAAAAACCTGGAACGGCGGCAGAACCGGGCATTGGAGGAAAAATCTTCCCTGTTAAAGAATATCGAGACGGTGGAGGATTTAAAATTATTTCCGCTCCGGCACCATAAGGATGTGCTTCTTCGTATGGAGAATGTGGAAATCGGGTACCGGACATACGGTGGAAGAAAGATTCTGCACGGATTTGGGATGGAAATAAGGAATGGGGACAGGGTAGTATTGCAGGGGCGCAACGGCTGCGGGAAATCCAGCATCCTGAAAGCGGTTTTGGCTGCCGCAGGAGGCATGCCGGAGGAAAACGGGATGACGGTGGAAGGCAGGATAGAAACGGCTGCCGGAATTAAAATTTCCTATGTGCCGCAGGATACGTCCCATTTGCGCGGTAGTCTGGAGGAATATGCCTCGTTGTACGGAATTGAGGAAACACTGTTTAAGGCACTCCTGCGGAAACTGGATTTTTCAAGGACACAGTTTGATAAGAAGATGGAGGAATACAGCGGGGGGCAGAAAAAGAAGGTGCTGATTGCCAGAAGCCTTTGTGAGCAGGCTCATTTGTATCTTTGGGATGAACCGTTGAATTTTATTGATATATTTTCCCGTATGCAGGTGGAAGCGCTGCTGCTGGAGTACCGTCCGACGCTGCTTATGGTGGAGCATGACAGGAAGTTTGTGGAGATGGTGGGCACGGAAATCATTTCCCTTGGGGAACAGTGAATAAAAATCGGGTTTGGATTGCCGTTTACCGGTCCAGCCACACCGGACCGGCAATCACCTCACGCGATACATAAAGGGTCATGTCTGGTTTTGCGGCAAGCGTCCATTTCACGAGAAGGATGTGCCTGCGTTCGATTTCCAGGCAGGTGATGCAGCGGGGGTGGACGCAGCTTCCGCTGTTATAATAGTATTTATCCTGTTCGGAAAGCGTGGGACGGTGGGTGTGTCCGGTGATCAGGATGTGGTTTTCCTGCTCTGCCCAATGGTGGAGCCGTTCTTCCGCCTTATGCTTTCTTGTGTAATTTTTAGCGGCACTGGTGGGATCTAAGACGCCGAACCGCTCCAGGGGCTTCCACAAATAGCGGACGAGGAAACGGGAAAGCCTCCAGAAAGTGGAGTTAAACAGGTCGGTTTGGTGTCCGTGGGTGAGATAAAGGTCCATGGGCGGATTGGTATACCCTGTGGGACAGTTTCTGCCGCAGGATAAATGGTTTTCCAATATAATAGCAGGGTAAAAAGTCAGACCGGAAAGGCTGGGGTATGCGGAAGAAGCGTCCGGATTGGGATAATCCGCCGGATGGCATTGGCAGGTATTACAGCATTTTTTTGTGTATTTTGCATTTTTTTTCACCATATCATGGTTGCCGTAAAGCATATAAAGCCGCTCCTGCTCCTGGAAACGGGAAAGCAGCCAGAAGACGTTGCCGTGCGCTTCCATGATTTGTTTCATACTGCGGTTTTCCCAAAGTTCGTCCCCGTCACCAAGTTCGATATAGGTATATCCTGCTTTATAATAATGCTGCAGGGCGGCAAAGTACAGGTTTTGGTTTCTTAAGAAATTATCGTTGTTGGAACCGGTACCGCGGTGGCAGTCGCTGATGAGAACGTATTTGGAACGGTCCGTAAGAGGGAGCCGCAGCGCTCCCTCAAAGGACTTGGAAAGACGGGAATAGTAACCCATTTCCTTAACCCCTTTTCTTCTTTTTATATTTCCTGATGCGGAGCATCTTGCGGAAGGCGGCAGGGAGGTAATAGTACAGATAGAGGATTCTGTCTATGGAAAGGCAGAAAGGTCTTGTTACGAACAGATATACCCTGCACCAAAAACGGTTTACCCATTGGGCAATCCGTACCCAAATCCGGTCAAGGCAGTTCCAGTGCATTGCGGATTTTGTAAAGGAGAACGTGACAGTGTGGCAGTCCATACAAATATCTTCCCGATTGTATCCGGCTTTGACCAGTCCGTCCACGAAGGCATGTGCCATGGAATGTGTGGCGAATGTAATACATGCCCGCAGGTACAAATCCGCCGACCATGAGAAGCGTCCCATGGAAAAGGCGGTCAGCCACCAGTGTCTTGCGCATACATCGGCAATCTGCACGCCTTTGCGGAACAGCCGGAAGGAAAGTGCAGGCATATCGCAGTCTTCCACACTTTGGAAAAGCGTGTTTTTGTATTCCCCGGGCTCCAGGATACGGTCTGCATAGTAGACTCCGATTTCCGCTCCCGTATTGATGCCATACTGGCCTTTCCACAGTTCCAGCAGCCATGTCTTCCCTTCATAATTGAAGTATACGGGAAGGCAGTCGAAGATCATGTTGAAGCGGAACGCCGCTTTATCATAAAGGGTACAGTAGCCGAAATCCCTCTGCCATACGTCGAGACGTGAGGTGAAGATATCCTGTGCCGGCAGGTAGGCATAGCCGAAGGGGGCAATCAGTTCATCCAGAATACGGCATTTTTCTTTCATGCACATACAGCGGACTTTTGTGATAATCTTCTTCCTGCGCCAGTGGTTGAGGAAGAAGAAAAAGAGGAGTACCAAAAAAAAGATTCCGAAGAACAAGTACATAAGAAATTCCTCAATCAGTGTTTTGTTATATCTTATGAAAAGTTGTCGAAATCTGTGACTTTTTTATGGATGGTTTTTACGGACGCAGCAAAAATGTGCTGCGTCCGGGGCATGTTTCGGGAATGTTTTCTGCATCCGGGGCGCGGTTACGGAGCAGTCGTTCCGGCGGGCAGGATGCGGATGGACATGCCTTTTCCTTTGTAGCCTGCATCACCTACAATCTGCGGAATGTTTTTTTCCCCGTCCACCGCAGATTCATCGGGAAGGTGGACATGTCCGGCAATAATGGCGGCTACGGGGCTGTCTGCGGCGGTGGTTAGAGAGATAAATTCCGCAGAAATATCGTTCGGATAAATTCCGCCGTGCACCCCTCCGCCAAGGACGGCACCGTTGGTCCATACGCCGGAAGTTTTGGCAAAAAGGTCCCCTGTGTAAAGCGGGACATGGAGCAGGACAATGACGGGTTTTCCTTTGGAAAGGATTTGCCGGTATTCTTCCAGGGAACCGGGATGGATCTGGTTGCTGCTGTTATCCACTGCCACTAAGATAAAGTCTTCTGTTTCCAGCGTGTGAATGGCGGTATTGTTTTCCATATAGGGAGCGAGCAGAGGAAGGTATTGTGCAGTTCCCGTTTCGGTCATGTATTCCCAGGGATAGGTCCAGTCGTGGTTGCCTACGGTATAGAGGTAGGGAATGTTTAGTTTGCTCAGGGATGCATCCAGGAATTCCAGGTTGGCGGGGGAAGGCGAATCGATGATGTCGCCGCCGAGTAAAAGCGCGTCCGGTTTTGTCCGGTTGGCATATTCCATCCAGGAGGAAAAAAGTTCGGAGGATATATAACCGCTGTCATTGGTAAAATGCGACAGTCTTTCCGCGGAATAATCCCGGATTTCCCCGGTGGATTCATCGGGAAGGACGATATGCGTATCGGTCAGGAACAGGAGATTATATTCGCGGGAAATGCCGGGGATGGTAATGGTGGATACGGTAAGGTTTTCGTCCGTGATTTCCGGCAGGGGCTGGCTGGAAGCACAGGCGGAAAGGAGGGGAAGGAGAAGGGTCAGCAGGAGGGGAAGGAGTTTAGGTGTGTGTTTGCTTTTGGTCATGTGAGTTTTCCTTTCTGGGTATTTATATTGTGGGTTTGTGGGCGGACGCACGGAAAGGAGTTCTTTGCCGTCCGCCGGCGCCGGTACTGTCTCCCCGGTTTTTCCGTGCGCTTATTTCGGTGGGTTTTTCTAAGCAGAATGGGCATGGGTTTCATAGGCTGCGGGCCGTCCTCAAGCGGCATCCCTGCCGCATCGGACTGAAATGGGCATCCCTGCCCATTTCCCCCTGGGTGTCTGCATTCTGCCAAGAAAAACTCCGCCGAAAACGAAGCACGGAAAAACCGGGGAGACAGTGCCGGCGCCGGCGGACGGCAAAAAACTCCTTTCCATGCTGTGTACGGTTATGGTGGGGGCAATCGCGGGAGGGTAAAATTGGGTTATGACAGGGCGTGGTTTTTGAATAAGGGTATTATACTCCTGATGGGGGGAATCGGCAAGAGCATTGTTTTTTTGGGGGCAGACATATAGGTGCGGTCAGTATATATGATAACGAAAGGATGGGGGAACTTGGATGGACTTTGAATAAATGATATTGGGGAAATCGATTTGCGTGTGAAGCGGCAGAAGGAACCGGTCGGCATTGGAGGATACTTTTGAGTATCGTAACAGTTCAGACTGAAATGTTATGTTCGGAAGCGGACGCACGGGAGGGAATTCTTTACGGAGCGGCGGCAGCGGGAGTGCCTGTCCCGGTTTTCCGTGCGCTTTTTCCGGCTGGGAATTTCTAAGCAGAATGGCGCAGGCTTCCACAGGCTGCGGGACGCCCTCTATCGGCATCCATGCCGAATCGGGCTAAACCGTGCATCCTTGCACGGTTTCCCTTAAGTATCCACATTCTGCTAAGAAACTCCCGCCGGAAACGAAGCACGGAAAATCCGGGACA
>CAJUMD010000002.1 GCA_910587275.1 uncultured Kineothrix sp. | reverse complement strand
TATCATACAGGTTTGCTCCAGTTTTGTATAGGTACTCACTATCTACCGTTTACTATTTTCGAGGTCTGGCAGTTATTTTTTTGCAAGTAAAAGGAGCTGCGCAAGAATTACTTAGTGCGACAGCCCCCTAATTGAAGTTTTTATTGTTGATAACAGGTAACAGTTCGGCCTGAAATGTTGTGCTCGTAAGTGAGGAAGGACGCAGAAGAAAATGTAATGCTGTATCATAATTCCCTTTTACTTTACCAAGCAAGGGAGGGAGTTTTTTGCGGGGCAGTGACAGCGGGATTGCCTGTCCTGGATTTTCCGTGCTTCGTTTCCGACGGGAGTTTCTTAGCAGAATACAGACACCTAAGAGAACACCGTTCATAAAATGAACGGTTGTGCATGGATGCACGGTTTAGCCCGATGCGGCAAGGATGCCGCTTGAGGGTGTCCCGCAACCCGTGAAAACTCACGACATTCTGCTTAGAAACTCCCAGCCGGAAAAAGTGCACGGAAAAGCCGGGACAGACAATCCCGCTGCCGCCGCCCCGCAAAAAACTCCCTCCCCGTGCCGGGTAAAAAATGGTGTAATGCGACATTCTTTTTTGATACCCAGCAAAAGACAGGAACGGAACCCCCTGCCCGGTTTGTCCCTGCCTCCCTGTGCTTTCCCTGCCGGTAGCTGTTCAAAACCTGTTTCAAAAAATGCTGCTATTTCTTATTGTGCCCAAATGTCGGTTTATGACCGCATTAGGCGGCGTTGTTTGACGAACAAGGTATTTCACGGAACGGGAAATACCTTGTGAGGAGTTTCGCCGCCGTGGTCATAAACCGACATTTGGGCACGATTAGAAATAGCCCATTTTTGCCATCAGGTTTGAACGGCTACCGGCAGGGAAAGCACAGGGAGGCAGGGACAAACCGGGCAGGGGGTTCCGTTCCTGTCTTTTGCGTCCGTCCCCACCTCCAAACATAACATTCCAGGCAAAACCGTTATGTTACAGCAGCGGAAACGTCATAACCACCTTAAACAAATCCCCGTCCAGCAGGATTTCAAATTTTCCCTTCTGCACCTCCGTCAGGTTCTTCGCAATGGAAAGCCCAAGCCCGCTCCCTTCCGTACTGCGCGCCACATCGCCCCGTATGAAGCGTTCCGTCAGTTCCTCCGCGCGGATATTAAGGGGCTGTGCCGATATGTTTTTCACGGAAAATTCCACATAGCGGACGCCTTCCCCGTCCGTAAAATCCTTCACGTCCAAATACACCCTCGTCCCTTCCAGGGCATACTTGGATATGTTGTTAAACAGGTTTTCCATCACCCGCCAAATCCTGCGGCTGTCCGCTTCGATATACATACTGTTATCCGTGGTATTCATCACCGGAACCAGCCGCTTTAACTCAAATTTCTCCGAAAACTCCCCAAGGGTCTGGTTTACAAGCTCCACCAGATTAATTTTCTCCCATTGGAGGGCAATGTTGCCGGAAGATATCTTGGAGGCTTCCACCAAATCATCGGTCAACTGCTTTAACCGCTGCGACTTTGCGTCCAGCACTTCCACATATCCGCGCACTTTCTCGTCCCCGATGTTTTCCCGTTTAATCAGGTCCACATAGTTGATAATGGAAGTCAGGGGCGTCTTAATGTCATGAGACACATTCGTAATCAGGTCCGCTTTCAGCCGCTCGTCCTTCATGCTGGTTTCCACCGCTGTCCGGATGCCTTCCCCGATGCTGTTCACCGCCTGCGCCAGTACCAGATTGTCGCCGTGAAGGTTATCCTCATCCACCTTATAATGAAAATCACCCTCCTTAATTTTCTCAATCCCTTTTACGATGCGCTGCCTGTCCTTCGTATTGCGGTACACCAGTACGCCGAACGCCAAATCCAAACATACAGCCACCGCAGCGCCTGCCCTGCCAAGCAGAATCAGGACCAGGTTTACAAGCAGGAAAACAAGATAGGGTACCCATGTTTTGATGATGACGTTCCCGTTGTCATACACTTTCCAAACCGTCGTCTTACTGCCGGCAATGATTTTGCAGGTCAGGCTTTCTTTCCATAAGTTATCCGCTTTTAAGCGCCGCACCATACTGTAATAAAAACAGGTAAACAAAAGCTCGCATACCAGTACCACGGCTGCCCCTGCCACCTTAAACCAAAGCTCATAATAATAGGAAAAAGACATGGAGCCGAACACGTACACAAGACTTACGATAATGCCGCCCAAAAGCAGGATGGTTCCAAGCACGGCAATCTCCGTCGGGATATGGTCAATGCTCTTTAACTCCACGCGCACCCTGCCTTCCCCGTCTTTCACATTCCCTTCCTTCACGGTCAGATACGCATAAAGGGCAAGGTAAAGGGCTAGGCAGATTCCCGCCGCACCGATTAACTGCCGGTAATACGGTACATAGCGGGAATATCCGTTCATTCCCTGTACATAGACATCCTTCACCGGATAGGACGTATCCACGCCTATCCATACCTTAATGCTTTCCGGATAGGCATACTGGAAACCGTCTACCAGCCTGCGCATCGTTTCTTCCTCCACCAATGAATTGGTTTCATAGACCATGTTTTCCGGGTTAAAATACAGGTACTTTCCCAAAGCCTTAAAATATTCCCCGATTTCCTTCTCCGAAAGGTTACGGGATTCCAGATTGGTATAGACTTCCTGCCGGTTCCCGATTTGTTTTAAAACATAAAAACGCAGGTTTGAGGCGCCTTTGTCATAAAACTCCTTATAATGCAGGTATTCCTCGTAGTTTACGCTGATTTCCTTTGCCGTAAACGCCACGTATTCGCACAAATCATAATAATCCTGCCAGGTTCCCACATATTCCTCGATGTTTTTATCCTCCACGGTCCGGTAACGGTTTAACAGGATGCGCGCACTGGTGTCGTCCCTGTGGAATTCGCCGTTTTCCAGCTCATTGGCGGATATACTGTACTCCTCCGTATATTCCTCCAGTTGCGCGTTAAAAGGAGTCACGATGCTGCCCTGCAGGTTTATGGAACTGTAATCAATGCTGGTGTATTTGCTGGTACGGCTTAAAAATTCATCCGCCTGTTCGCCGGTAAACCAGCGTTCCTCATACTCGAACCCGTACTGCCCCCACTTTATCAAATCCTCCAGACGGTATTTTGCCGTGACATATTTTTGCGGAAGTCCTAAATAGCGGTAATTAAAGGACGCCACGTCGATTTCTTTTTCGCCGTCAAAACGTCCGTTGGTTTCCATTTGGGAACGCACCGCCACCATGCGCACCACATCCGCAATGCCCCTGCCGTAAATATAATTGAACAAAAGGGAATCCTCATAAACTTTTCCTTTTTCTTCCTCCTTCATGCTGTAACTGTAATTGCCGTCCACGCCGTTCATCATCACACTGGATCCGGTCAGTACCACCAGAATCATGACCGCCGCGGCAACCGCCAGCACATGCTGCACGACATGCAGCGTTTGCAAGGCGCCTTTTCCCTGCGGTTTCCCTTTTCCTTTGTCCATCCGTCCGTCCTCCCTGTCCTATTGTTTCTCCACTTTATAGCCCACGCCCCAAACCACCTTAAGGTAACGGGGTTCCTTCGGGTCAATTTCGATTTTTTCGCGGATATGCCTGATATGGACGGCAACCGTATTATCCGCGCCGATGGCTTCCTCATTCCATATGCTTTCATAAATCTGGTCAATGGAAAAAACCCTCCCCTGGTTCTTGACCAGCAAAAGAAGGATATTATATTCGATGGGTGTCAGCTTTACGGTTTCCCCGTCCACCGTCACTTCTTTCGTCTCATCGTTTATGCACAGACCGCCTGCCCGGAACAGGGCGTTGTTATCCACGTTCAGGTTCCCAAGCGTCGTGTAACGGCGCAGGTTCGACCGCACCCTCGCCATCAGTTCCAGGGGATTAAACGGTTTTGTCACGTAATCGTCTGCCCCGATGTTCAATCCCAGGATTTTGTCCGTATCCTCCGATTTTGCGGACAGAATAATAATCGGAATACTGCTGTACTCCCGTATTTTTAACGTGGCATGGATACCGTCTAACTTCGGCATCATGATATCCATAATCAGGAGATGGATGTCCTCCTCCTTTAACACACGAATCGCCTGTTCCCCGTCATATGCCTTATAAACCTTATATCCGTCCTGCATCAAATAAATTTCAATCGCATCCACGATTTCCTTATCATCATCACATACCAGTACCGCCGCCATGCTCCTGTCCTTTCCGTATTTTTACACTATATCTTTATTTTTTTAAGGGATGGGTAGGAAATTAGTTAAGATTTCCTTAATTTTGCTCCTTCTCCAATCCAAAAAAAGCCCCAAGATTCCCCCGTTTCCCTTTGCTTGCCCGGTGGGAAAACAGGTAATCCGGGTTACAGCAGGTACACAGGTCCGTCACATAAATATGTTCCTTTGGTACGCCCGCCTGCAGAAACACGAAATAATTCGCTTTCCACAAATCCAGCAGATACTTATCCCCACCCTTTGGGGTAAGGACCTGCTCCGCCAAACCGTTTGGAAACGCCCCGGCAAACTGCTGCGCCACATCACTGCTTACCTCATAACAGTCCCCGCAGATGGACGGTCCGATAGCCGCCACCACATCCCCTGCCTGTGTCCCGTAAGCCTCCTTCATCGCTTCCAGCGTACATGCTCCCATGTGCCCGACCGTCCCCCGCCAGCCCGAATGGGACAGCCCGATTGCCCTGTGCTTTGTATCCACCAGATACAAAGGAACACAGTCCGCATAAAACGTGGCAAGCACAATCCCCGGCTCGTTGGTAATCAATCCGTCCACATCCGTATAATCCTTTGCCGTTACCACGCCCTTGCCCCTGTCCGCCTTCGTTACCTTACGCACATTCGTAGTATGGGTCTGGTCCGAACAGACAAAATCCCCGACACCGCAGCCAAGCGCCTGCGCCACCCGCCGGAAATTCTCATCCACTGCCTCCCTGTCATCCCCCCTGTTATAGCTCAAATTCATGGAAGCAAACATCCCACCGCTCACGCCCCCCAGCCTGGTCGTAAAGAGATGCCGCACCATCCCCGTTTCCTCCAAAGCCGGAAAGGTCAGGTATTCCATCTCCCCTGAAACATTCCGCTTCATTCCCTGTTCGTTTGCTGCATTCTTCCGTTTTATTTTCATTCCCAACCTGTCCATAATCTCCTATCTTCTTCCCGCATACACATGAAAAAAAGCATTTTTATACCAAACGGTCCTGCCATCCCCTTCCACCGCCACCACATCATACCGCACCGCCCTGTCGTCCCCGATTCCATGGCGATACCTGTAATAATCCGCCACACGGCAAATCTTTCCCTGTTTTGCCGCCGTCACCGCTTCCGCCGGACTCCCGCTCACCCCTGAAGCCCGGTACTTTACCTCCACAAACACCAAATACCCCTCATCCTCCCCAACCACATCCACTTCCCCCTGCCTGCACCGGAAATTCCTTTCCAAAACCCGGAACCCCCGTTCCTCCATATACCCGCAGGCAATTTCCTCAAATCGCTCCCCAACCGCCCTCCGGTTCACCTTCCGCACCATACGCCCTCTCACTCTCATTTATTCATCTTCGCCCGTATCTTCTCCATCCCATCCACAAACACCAGGATTTCCGCCACCACTTCATACAGTTCCGGCGGAATCATATCCCCGATTTCCAGCCTTGCCAAAGTATCCGCCAGCTTATCGTCCCTGTGTACCGGTACATCCGCTTCCTTCGCCCGCTCGATGATCCGTTCCGCCAGTGCGCCTTTTCCGCTGGCAATGACCTTTGGCGCCGCTTCGTCCGGGTCGTACGCCAGCGCGATTGCCTGTTTCGGTTTCTCCGGTCCGCTTTTTTTCTGTTTTCCCGCAAGCGCCTGACGCGCCTGCTCCCTTTTCTCCTGCTCCATCATCCCTATGCCCTCACATCAAAAGAATACTGTGCCAAAAGCGTTGCTTTCCGCTCCTGTGCCGTCAAGGTTTCTATTACGGTCGGTCCGCCTTTTTTGTTTTCCGACACCAGCATTTCGGACTGGAAGGAATATCCCCTCTTTTGCAGCCTTTCGTCCAGCAAATGAATATGCGCCGCAATAAAATCGATGATGCTTTCGTCTTGGAGGTAAAATTTCGTGCTCACCTTACTGTCCTTCATCAATACATGAACGTCCATGGCCCCCAAATGCTCCATATCCAAATGCAGGAGGGCGCTCACGCTCCCGTCCTCCCTGCCCGTATTTTTCCGGTTTGCGTATACATACAGGTCCCCGTGGGCTTCGTTTCCCGCCATTTTCAGGGGAAGCTGGACATACTGGAACACCTGGTTCATCTGGTTCATGAAATCGATGTTATTCTGTACGTTGGTAAGGCTCTTTGCCAACGGGGTGTCTTTCGCCGCATGGCCAAGGTTCTCCAATAACTGCGCCGTCTGCGCCCGCAGCCTCCGGTAAAAGGCTTCCACATCCTGTTTTTCCGCCACCTGCTCCGGTTTCATCAGCCATTGCTGCTCCATCGCTTTTTCCAAAACCTGACCGTATTCCTTACTCCCGAACAGCTTCATAAGGTCTGTCCGGCTGACGGCATCTCCCTGTAAGGAAACCGCCTGCCGGATTTCCTTCATCAGTTGCTCCGGGTTTATGCTCCCCTTTGCCACCTGTGCCAACGTTTCCCCGGACACACCCAGTTTCCCGAGCATGGCGGCAAGCCGTTCCCTGCCTCCCCGCTCCAAAATACCCGCCAGTAAATCTTCCGGCAAATCTCCCTGCCCCCGCAGCCCGTCAGGCACACTCCCATCCTGCGTTACCGCCGCATCTTTTTCCTGTCCGTCTGTGGCTGTACTCTTTCCTGCTGCCATTCCCGCCAATTCCCGGTCCATGACGGACTGCGCCTGCTTCTGCACCATGCCCGCCTGCCCGTCGTCCTGCACGGATGACAATTCCCCGCCGGCAGCATCCTCCCCTTTTATTCCTATTCCGAATCCTTCCGTCCCCGCCCTGTCGATATCCGCAAACACCCTGCCTGACGGGTCCTGTACTACCTGCCCTTCCGTTCCCGCTTCCAGTCCCCGTCCCCCAAACAGGTTTAAAATCTGCATGTAAAAATCCGCCGCCCGGTTCCCCTGCCCTGCCGACACCATGGATTGGAACACATCCGGTATTTCCATCAAAATATCCGTTACGCTGCTCAAAAGCTGGTGCTTATAGCTTTGGTAATTTTCAAACTGACCGATGCTATCCGGCGTAACGGACAGGTTTAGCGCCTTCATAAGCACCACCGTTTCCGGGTTTGCTCCCGCATTTGCCATCACAAGCCTGCCCATGTCCATCAGTGCATTTTTGCCGATGGGCATACCCTGCTTCATCATGGCGGATACCATCTGCATCAGTTCCCCGGTCGCCGGCAGTTTCGCCGCCTCCAGCGCCTTTAATACATTGGGGTCCAAACCCATATTTTCAAAAAGGGGGCGCAGCGCTACCTGCCCTCCCGAACTGTTCTTCACCTCAAAGGTCATGCTCTGTCCGATGGAAACGGGAATTTCCTTATCCAGCCTTGCAGTGATTACCACATCCTTATCGATTTTAATCTGTACCTCGTTCCCGTTCTTCCCGACGATTTCCCCCTGGATACTCTGTCCCCGTGTCAGGTTTTTCACCGCCTGTGAGGAATTTCCGGTCACTGCGTGACCGCTTACGCTCCCTTTCCCGTCCACCTTCGTCCTGCTGTCCATGCCCTTGTTCCCATATGAAAATTGAAATAAATCGGCAAGATTCACGCTTTCACCTCCCAAATAACCGCATACGCTTTATTCCCCGCTCTTTGCCACCGTAAGGTTTTTTATAAAGGATTTTCTGTGGATTGGCGTGGGACCGTATTTTTCCAGCGCCTCCAAATGCACTTTCGCTCCGTATCCTTTATTGGATGCAAAACCGTATTCCGGGAATACTTCATCGTACTGCACCATCAACCGGTCTCTTGTCACTTTGGCAATAATGCTCGCCGCCGCGATGGATATACTTTTTGCGTCCCCCTTGATAATCGGTACCTGACGGATTTCCACCTGGGGAATCGTCACGGCATCGTTTAACAGAAGGTCCGGCGCCACTCCCAGCGCCGCCACCGCCTGCCGCATTGCCTCATAAGTCGCCTGTAAAATATTGATTTCGTCAATCCGTTCCGGTCCCACGTAACCGAGTCCCGTAGCGACCGCCTGTTCCATGATGACCTCATACAGCTCCTCTCTTTTTTTTTCGGATAATTGCTTGGAATCATTAAGATATAAAATTCCACAATCCTTCGGCAGCACCACCGCACCTGCCACCACCGGTCCGGCAAGCGGTCCCCTGCCTACTTCGTCAATGCCGCAGATACACATATAATCCCTGTATTTATTCTCGTATTCCTTCATGCCCTCCGTGCGGGCAATTTCCTTTTCCAGCGCATTCAGGCGCTTTTTTGCCTTCTCCACCAACGCCCGGACGCCGCCTCTTTCGTCCTGCCCGTATTCCTTTATAAGTTCAGGCAGCTTTTCATAACCGGCTGCCTGAAAAATCCCTTTTATGTCGTTTATCTTCCGTTCCATGCCGCATCCCTGTCCTTTGGTCACTGTTCCGCTTACTGGTGCTTTAAAATACCGAATTTATTTAACGGCCAGATACGTATCCACGCCCTGCCGATAATGTCCTCGCGGGAAATATTTCCCACCACGGGGTCCCTGCTGTCCGAACTGTGGTTGCGGTTATCCCCCATCACGAAATACTCGTCTTGCCCAAGGGTGATGGGTTCATACGCCCTGCCCGCATCCTGGATGGTCTCTTTCCCGTAACTTTCCTCCAGCACTTCCCCGTCAATGTAAATCACGCCCTCGCCGTCAATGTAAACCGTCTCTCCCGGCATTCCGATGATACGCTTGATATAATAGGTATCCTTCTCATACTGAAACGGGAAAACCACGATATCAAACCGTTTCGGGTCACGGAAATGGTACGTCAGTTTATCCACAATCAGGTTATCGTCATTGTTTAACGTATTCTCCATGGACTGCCCCACAACCTGTGTCCTCTGCCCGACAAAATGGATAACCACATAAGTCAGGCATAAAACAATCAGCAAATACAGACTGGTACTTAATATTTCGCTTAACACCTTTTTCATTCCAACAACCAAGCCTTTCCACGTTTGTTATACCGGAAATTCCAGCGTAATCCGTCCGAGCTTCCCGCTCCTGAAATCATCCACCACAATGCCTGCCGCCCGCTCCAAATCCAATTCTTCCCCTTTGGAATAGCAATGCCTGCTTTCCCCTATCCGGTTTAACATACCCAAAGCATCTTTCTGCCATTCCTCCAAAGCCGTCCGTTTTCCGATTTCGTCTTCTTCCCCTTTTCTTACCCCGTCAAAACCGCCCCCTGCCATGGCTTCGTCCAGTCCGTAGCGCTTTTCCAAAAGTCCGGCATAATGCTGCTGCAGAAAACGGATTAATTCCAGCGCCAGTTCATCCATATGGAGGATGTCGTCGTTCATGGAGCCGATAAAGGCAAGCCTCATGCCGGTTTTCTGGTCCTCGAATTTCGGCCAAAGGATTCCCGGCGTATCCAATAGTTCCAGTCCTTTGTTTAAACGTATCCACTGTTTTCCTTTCGTCACGCCCGGTTTATTGCCCGTCTTGGCACAGGCTTTGCCCGCAAAGGAATTGATGAATGTGGATTTGCCGACGTTGGGGATTCCCACCACCATCGCCCGCACCGGACGGTTGACGATGCCGCGTTTCCTGTCCCGTTCAAATTTGTCCCTGCATACCTCCTGCACGGCGCCCTGTATGGATTTTAGTCCAGCCCCGCTCTTGGAATTTACCTCCACCACGGAAAACCCCTTTTCCTTAAAATATTCCGCCCATTCCTTATTATACCGCGAATCTGCCAAATCCGCCTTATTTAACAGGATCATGCGGAATTTATTTTTGGATAATTCATCGATATCCGGGTTCCGGCTGCTTAACGGAATCCTGGCGTCCACCAATTCTATCACTAAATCAATCAGTTTTATGTTTTCCTGCATCATACGTTTTGCTTTCGTCATATGACCGGGATACCACTGGTAATTCATTGCGTTCCTCCTCTGTTTCATCTGTTCCCGCAAGCAGCCGCACTTATGCGGATATTTGCCGGCTGCCTTATTCCACCCATCCCATTCCATTCCTGCTTTTTATGCGGAACCAGACCTTGCCGTATATTGTCTCCCGTTTGATGGGACCAATGTTGCCGGAGCGGCTGTCTTCGCTGCCGTTGCGGTTATCCCCCAGCACAAAATATTCGTCTTCCCCCAAAAGGATTTCATTCTCCGCGATTCCGGCTTCTTCCATTTTATCAAAGGCTTCCCCGTCTTCCGCCACACCGTCCACATAGAGGATACCGTCCTGAATCTGCACCGTATCCCCCGGTACCGCCACCACGCGTTTCACATAATAATGTGCGTTTGGGTTGCCTCCCGGCAGGAAAGCAACCACATCCCCCCGCTTGGGCTGGGACAGGATATACAGAAAGCGGTTAATCAGTATTTCATCCCCGTTATACAGGGTCGGTTCCATGGATACGCCTACGGTATTCGTCCGCATCCCCATGCTGAACGTCAGGACCACCGCCAAAAACACCGCCGCAAACGTGCCAAACGCCATGCTGAAAATTTCCCTTAGGACATGGGCGTTTATTCTTTTCTTTTTTTCAACAAAACTTAATCCCTTCTCTTTTCTTCTCATCTGCCGTTTTCCCATTCCGTGGTTTCGTCTGCGCCGCCAGCCATATTTATGAAAAACAAGCGCAAAAAGGGCAATTACGCACCCGTAACCGCCCTCCTGTCGCTTTTCTTAGACTTCTTACTTTTCTTTTACTTTTGCCCTCTTACCTACACGATCCCTTAAATAGAACAGTTTCGCCCTGCGGACTTTACCCCTGCGGACTACTTCCACTTTCTCCACGTTGGGGGAATGCAGCGGCCATGTCTTCTCCACGCCGATTCCGTTGGATGTCTTACGGATGGTGAACGTAGCCCGGTTGCCGCCGCCCTGTTTCTTCAAAACAGTACCTTCGAATATCTGAATCCTTTCACGGCTGCCTTCCTTAATCTTACCATACACTTTAACGGTATCTCCTACGTTAAACTGCGGTACGTTCTCCTTCAACTGCTCTGCTTCAATTTCCCTGATAATATCGTTCATATGTGCCTCCTTAAACATTCAGATGTTCTTAATACCCACTTCCGCGCATCCGCCCGGAATCCCGTAACAGAGGACCATCCCATTTTCGCAACATGAATACTTTACCATAGGTATGGGAAAAATGCAAGGATTTTTATTGATTTCCTAAGCATTTTCGTGATAGTTCAGCCTGAAATGTTATGTTAATGGGGGGACGCACGGGAGGCAGTTTTTTGGGGGGCGGCGACAGGAAGATTGCCTGTCCCGCAAAGAACTCCCGCCCGTGCGTCTCCCCACTTTAATAAAACATCACCACGGGCGTCCCCACCTCCGCCATATCATACAGTCTGCTCATGGCATCATAAGGCGTATTGATGCAGCCGTGGGAACCGCCCGTTTTATAAATCTCCCCGCCGTATTCACTGCGCCACGCCGCGTCATGGATGCCGATATTCCCTTTCACGGGCATCCAGAAATTTACGTGGGACGCATAACCCGGTCCCGTCAGCACGCGGTTCTGGGCTTTGCCGTATACATAGTTGACGCCCTCCGGCGTCCCCATCCGCCGCCCGGTATTACCCGTCACAATCGGCGTCTCGATTTCCATCTTTCCGTCCACGTAATAATACATCATCTGCTCCGTCATATCCACTTCGATATACGTGTCGCCGATATCATTCCTGCCTTCCGCCCATCCTTTTTGGAGATAAGCCGGTTCGTGGACCTCCTCCACCCGGTCATAAAAAGCCTGTTTTAAGTAGGCTTTTTCCGCTTCCCTGTCTATTTTGTTCCCGTATATGCCGCCTTCCACGGTTATGGTCTCCCCACGGGTGGTTTGGAAGGAACGGGAGCCGCCCAGGGTATCGTATTCGTCTGCCAAATGCTCTACAAAACCGTCCATTTTCTCCCCGTCCGCCAAAAGCCTTCCCTGTTCGTCCGTCAGGAAATTTCCTTCCCCGTCCACGGCAATCCAGTCACATGCCACCGAAGCATCCACCGGCACTTCTTCCTCCCCGAAACGGTAAACGATCCGGCAGTCCTGGAACTCCCGGATTTGCTCCCACCGTGCCAAAGTATCCAGCATTCCGGGGCTGTATGGCAAATCTTCGTAACAGCCGCTTTCCGTTAAATTTATTTCGGTTTCAAAAGACAACAGCGCGCTGCGCACCGCTTCCTGTACCTTTTCTTTATTAAGCACGTTCCGGCGTTCGTCTTCCAATACATAGCCGGCATCTGTTTTACGGATTTCCACATCCCTGTCCTGCTCCGTCCTGCCGTCCGCGTAATCGGGAATGGCTTCCAACGCCGCAAGAAGTTCCGCCTCCCCAAAAGTAACAACGGGGGTCAGCTTCTTCTCCCTTGCATGAAACAGATTCCCTGCCCACAGGTACGGATTCTGTTCCTCCAGGTATACCAAAAGCGCTTCCTTAAAATCAAAAGTATAACCGATGTCTTCCGCTTCCAGCCGGTAAGCATTCCCCTGTCCGTCATATACCGTAAGCCCTTCATAATAACAGCTTTGCAATAGTTCCCGGTTTACTTCCTCCACCGTTTTACCGGTACAGTAGATACCGTTAATCCATGTGCCGTAACTGAACCCGCTCTTGTAGTATTCGGACAGCCCGACATAAAAACCCGCAAGCACTGCGGCTGCCAAAACAGTAACCAAGCCGGCAAGAAGTGCCACCCTTCCCTTTCCTTCCGGTTTCCGTTTTTTTGCCTGCGCTACATCTTTTGCTCCGCGTTTGCCTCTGTCAGTTTTGTCTGCATCCGCTCCGTCTTCTTCCGCATCCGGTTCTTCCTCATCCAATTCTTCAATGACAAGTTCCTGCAGTTTTGTTTTATTCTTCTTTTTTCTTTTCCGTTTCATCTTTTTTTATTTCTCGTTTTAAAGTTCTTTCCTTTTACTTTCCTTCTTTCTCCATATCCGTCCCGTCAAAGGCTTCGCTGATTGGCGCGCCTGCCGGAACCATGGGGAATACCTTGTCGTCTTCCGGGATTACGCATTCAATCAGTACCGGAGCCTTTAAGGCAATTGCCTTTTCGATGGCGGGCGCCACTTCCTCCTTCTTCGTTACGCGGATGGCTTCACAGCCAAGTCCCTGCGCTACCTTACAGAAATCCACCTTGTCGCTCAACACCGTCTGGGAATACCGTTTGCCGTAAAACAGAGTCTGCCACTGGCGCACCATTCCGAGTACATGGTTGTTGATAACAATCTGGATAATCGGGATATCATAACGGCTTGCCGTCGCCAATTCGTTCATGTTCATGCGGAAACAGCCGTCTCCTGCGATATTGACGCAGATTTTCTCCGGTTTTCCCATTTTCGCGCCGATACATGCGCCCAGACCATAGCCCATGGTCCCAAGGCCGCCGGAACTTAAAAACGTCCTCGGTTTGGAATATTTGTAATACTGCGCCGCCCACATCTGGTGCTGCCCCACGTCCGTGGTCACGATGGCATCCCCCTGCGTGATACGGTCCAGTTCCTCTATGATATAGGGACAGGAAAGTTGTGTGGTATCATAATTTAACGGATACTTTTCTTTCAGCTCTTTCACATATCCCACCCAATCCTTATGCTCCATTTGGGACATTCTGCCGTTCAAAACCGTAAGGATTTCCTTTAAATCGCCGACAACGGAAGCATCGGTACGGATATTTTTGTTGATTTCCGCAGCATCGATATCGATATGCAGTACTTTCGCATGGCTGGCAAACTTGGCGGGATTTCCCACCACGCGGTCGGAAAACCTGGCGCCAAGGGCAATCAGAAGGTCGCACTCACTGACGCCGAAATTGGAAGTCTTCGTGCCGTGCATCCCAATCATACCGGTATAGAGCGCGTCATGCCCGTCAAAAGCGCCTTTGCCCATCAGCGTATCGCAGACCGGCGCATCCAGTTTCTTTGCAAACTCCGTTACTTCCCCTGCCGCACCGGAAATCACCGCGCCGCCGCCTACATATATATATGGCTTTTCCGATGCCTGCATCAAATCCAAAGCCTTTTCGATGTCGGCTTCGGTATATTTGTTCACCGGCGGCTCCGTTTCGGGCATCTTTTTCCCATATTCACAGGTATTCGCCGTCACGTCCTTGGTAATATCCACAAGCACCGGTCCGGGACGTCCGCTCTTTGCAATCCGGAACGCCTTGCGCAGCGTCTTGGCAAGGATTTTCACATCCTTTACGATATAACCGTGCTTGGTAATGGGCATGGTAACGCCTGCAATGTCCACTTCCTGGAAAGAATCCTTCCCAAGCAGCGGCAGGTTCACGTTGCAGGTAATTGCCACCATCGGTACGGAATCCATGTACGCCGTGGCGATTCCCGTTACCAGGTTTGTCGCGCCCGGTCCGCTGGTGGCAAGGCATACGCCCACCTTCCCGGTAGCGCGCGCATAACCGTCTGCCGCATGGGCCGCACCCTGCTCATGGGACGTCAGGATGTGGTTGATTTCCCCGCTGTGTTTATATAATGCGTCATATACGTTCAAAATGGTGCCGCCCGGATATCCGAAAACGGTGTCCACTCCCTGTTCTTTTAAACATTCCACTACTATTTCCGCACCTGTAAGCTGCATTGTTGTTTCCTCCTACTCCTTATGGGGGACTTCCAAAATGGCGCCCCTGTTGCCGCTTGTTACCAGTTCCCTGTAACGTGACAGATACCCGGTCGTTACCTGCGGCTCCCTCGGCTTCCAGTTCTCCCTGCGTTTTGCGAGTTCTTCCTCCGTTACTTTCATTTGAATCGTATTCTCCGGAATATTGATTTGGATGATATCGCCTTCCTCCACCAGCGCAATGGGACCGCCCACCGCCGCTTCCGGCGATACATGCCCGATGGATGCCCCCCTGGATGCCCCGGAGAAACGTCCGTCGGTAATCAATGCCACACTGGCGCCCAATCCCATTCCGGCAATGGCGGAGGTAGGATTTAACATTTCCCTCATACCCGGTCCGCCTTTGGGACCCTCGTAGCGGATGACCACCACATCCCCGGCCACGATTTTGCCTCCTTTAATTGCCGCGATTGCGTCTTCTTCACAGTCAAAGACCCTTGCCGGTCCTTCGTGCACCATCATTTCCTCCACCACTGCGGAGCGTTTTACCACGCAGGAATCCGGCGCAAGGTTCCCTTTCAATACGGCGATGCCCCCGGTTTGGCTGTACGGGTTTTCAATGGGACGGATGACTTCGGGATTCTTATTGACGCATCCCGCAATGTTTTCGCCCACCGTTTTCCCCGTTGCCGTTATCAAATCCGTATATAACAGGTTCTTTTTGTTTAATTCGTTCATAACCGCATAAATGCCGCCCGCTTCGTTCAGGTCTTCCATATAGGTAGGACCTGCCGGCGCCAAATGACACAGGTTCGGCGTTTCCGCAGAAAGTTTGTTGGCAATGTCAAGATCCAGCTCCACACCCGCTTCATGGGCGATGGCAGGAAGGTGCAGCATGGAATTCGTGGAACATCCCAAAGCCATATCCATGCGCAGTGCATTGATAAACGCTTTTTCCGTCATAATATCCCTGGGCTTAATATCCTTTTCCACCAGTTCCATAATCTTCATGCCCGCATGTTTTGCCAGGCGGATTCTTTCCGAATACACCGCCGGAATGGTTCCGTTGCCCTTTAACCCCATGCCCAGCACTTCGGTCAGGCAGTTCATGGAATTTGCCGTATACATCCCGGAGCAGGAACCGCAGGTAGGGCATACTTTTTCCTCAAATTCACACAGTTCTTCCATGGTCATATTGCCGGCCGCCACGCTTCCCACCGCTTCAAACATGGAGGAAAGGCTTCTTTTCTCCCCCTTTACATGCCCGGCTAACATGGGACCTCCCGAGCAGAAAATGGCAGGGATATTCAGGCGCGCTGCCGCCATCAGAAGCCCCGGCACGTTCTTGTCGCAGTTCGGCACCATCACCAGCCCGTCAAAGCCGTGCGCCAACGCCATGCATTCCGTACTGTCCGCAATTAAGTCCCTGGTAACAAGGGAATACTTCATCCCGATATGCCCCATGGCAATCCCGTCGCAGACCGCAATGGCGGGAAATACCACCGGCATACCGCCAGCCATCGCCACGCCCATTTTCACGGCTTCCACGATTTTGTCCAAATTCATGTGCCCCGGAACAATTTCATTATAGGAACTCACGATGCCAATCATCGGACGTTTCCTTTCTTCCTCGGTATATCCAAGTGCATTAAACAAACTTCTGTGCGGCGCCTGCTGGGTGCCTGTCTTTACGGAATCACTTCTCATCTTCATCTCTCCTGACTTTTTTTATACCGCATCATTTCACATACACGGTGTACTCCTTATTTTCATAAACCGGGGTCATCCCCCTGATGTAATCCCATGGAAGTGTGCCGTATCCATGGTAAAATTCCCACCGGAACGTTTCCTCCCCCGGCGTTTCCATTTCATGGTGCAGCAACAGGACATCCGCGCCTTCCACCTGCGTATTCTCACATTCCACGCCGTATAAGAACTTAAGCAGGTATTGCTGGTAACAGTCCGTCACGCAAAGCGTTGCGCCCTCCCCTGCCTGCGCATGGGTAAGCGCATCCCTTGCATAAAATTCCGTCCTGCCGTACTCTCCATTATAATCTTTGGAAAGCAGCAATACAACTGCCAAAAATGTGAAAACCAAAGAAAGCGCCACATGCGCATATCCCGCCGCTTCCCCCATCCGTTTGCACGGATATGCCACGGCTTCCTGAAGGAAGGCGGCAAATAGCAGGGCAAGGGGAATACCCAAATAGGAAAACACCCTGAAATACGGCAGTTTACAGGAAACTGCCAATAGTATGGGCGTCAGGGTGAGGATACCGACGGTACACAGTGAAAGGAATACCTGTTCTTTTTTCCCCTTCCGGTATGCCAGCACTCCGTACACAGCCATCCCCATACTGCACACATAAACCGCCATCCCCAAATAGAAAGCGGAACCCGTATAAAAATAATCGAACAGGGAACAAAGCCATGCCGCAAATTCCGATGCATACCCTTCCCGCGCCACGCTTTGGATATAAGGCGTTGCCAGCATGTAGTCCATTCCCTCTTTTACCGACAGAAAAGGCGCCGACAGGATGATGGATATATGCCCCTGTCCGAAATATGCACCGCCCTCCGCCTTGCTTAACAGGTTCGAGCCGATTGCCAGCCATATCAGGGCATATAAAACCAGCGCGTTTACAGCCGCCACCGCGCTCGCCGCAATCAGGTGCAGCAGTTTCTTTTTCTTCCGGTACAGAAGCAGGAACAGTCCCCCGGTAATACAAACCGGCAATACCCAGTAAACGCTGCTGGGCAGTACATACAGCCCCAACGTCAACGCCAGCGAAAATACCGCATAATATTTCACGTCCGCCTCCGTGTCCTCCCCTGTCCCGAAACCAATCCGTTCCAGCATGGACAACGCCAACAGGAAACAGAAAGCCGCCAGTGTGTATCCCCTGCCCTGCACGGCAAGCTGGTTTACCAGATTCATGCCGGAATACAGCACCACACAGCAAAAGGACCACCACCGGTGCAGACACCTTCTTCCCATCCGGTATAAGAAAACCAGATTTGCCAGTGCGCACAGGTAGGAAATCCCCCGGAGTCCTATGTAAGGGTTCCCGAACAAATCCAAAATCCCGGAAAGCACGGAATACCCTACATGGTTATTGGGTAGCGGCCAGTGGATTGCCGCATATACCGGCCCCCTGCTGATAAAATAATAATAGGTATAAAGTTCGTCGTACCACGGCGTCAGGGCAAACAGCCGGAAGCCGTAATATACCGCCATCCACACAAACCAAAGCGCAAACAGCAGGTTTTCCTTATCTTTAAAGCACTCCCTTATCTTCTTCGTTCTTTTCCCTAATATTCCAAGCATCCTAAACATCCTTTGTCCGGCATACTTCCTTCCGGCGTCCTTCCCTTTGGGCGTCTTCCGTCCGCAGAACCTTTCCGCCGGACGTTTTCCTTTTCACGGATTTCCTTTACCGGACAGGCTTTCCCGTCAGCGGATTCTCTCCGCCAAAAGCGTCCCCATCCCGGAACAGGATACCTGACGGCAGCCTGCCGACATAATATCCACAGTGCGGCAGCCGTCCTTTAACACTTCCTGCACCGCCGCTTCCACGGCATCGGCTTCTTTGTCCAAGTCAAAGGAATACCGTAACATCATCGCTGCGGACAATACGGTGGCAATGGGGTTGGCAATATCCTTTCCCGCAATGTCCGGTGCGGAACCGTGGCTCGGCTCATACAGACCGAATTTGGTATCGTTTAAGGAAGCCGAAGCCAGCATACCGATGGACCCGGTCACCATGCTTGCCTCGTCGGACAAAATGTCCCCAAACATGTTTTCCGTTAAAATCACGTCAAACTGTGCCGGATTCTTCACCAACTGCATCGCGCAGTTATCCACCAGCATATGTTCCAGTTCCACTTCCGGGTAATCCTTTGCCACTTCCTCCACCACGCTTCTCCAAAGCCTTGAGGAATCCAGCACGTTCGCTTTATCCACGCTGGTCACTTTCTTCTTCCGCTTCATGGCAATAGTAAAACCCTTCACGGCAATGCGGCGGATTTCCGTTTCGTCATAGGTAAGGGTATCGACGGCTTTGCGGATTCCGTTTTCCTCCACCGTCTTACGCTCCCCAAAATAAAGTCCCCCGGTCAATTCCCGCATAATCAGCATATCAAATCCCTGCGCGCTGATTTCCTTTTTCAAAGGGCAGGCATCCGCCAGTTCCCCGTACAGTACCGCCGGGCGCAGGTTTGCAAAGAGATTTAACGCCTTACGTATACCGAGCAGTCCGGCTTCCGGTCTTAAATGCGGGGGCAATTGATACCACGGGGACGTGGTCGTATCGCCGCCGATGGAACCCATCAGCACCGCATCCGCCGCTTTTGCCGTTGCCACCGCTTCTTCCGTAAGGGGTACCCCGTGCACGTCGATGGACGCACCGCCCATGAGGATATCCGTATATTTCATTTGGTGCCCGTAACGCTCCGCCACCCGGTTTAACACCTTTTTCGCTTCCTTTACGATTTCCGGTCCGATTCCATCCCCCGGAATACATACAATATTCAGTTCCATACCGCTGTCCACTCCCTTGGTTTTTCTTACGATTACTTTTTCCGCTGCTTATGTACTCTTTTCCATAGTACAGCATCAAAGCCTGCTTTTATCATCATATCCTAAAATGCGGCAAAATTCAAGCCCAATCGTTTGCCGGGAGGGAACAAAGGTGACAGTCCAGCCTGAAATTTACGTTTGTGGGTGAGGGCGGACGCACGGGAGAGAGTTCTTTGCGGGGCGCACAACAAAAAAACCGCAGAGTCTTGAGCTCTGCGGCTTTCCACACCATATTCCCCTTTTGTTTCCTGTTCCTTATTTCACAAGCGCCGCCGTCTCCCTCGCAATCGCAAGTTCTTCGTTTGTCGGTATCACCAAAACTTTCGTTTTGGAATCCGCCGTGGAAATCACGATGTCTTCGCCGCGTTTTCCGTTCGCTTCTTCATCGATGGCGATACCAAGGTATCCCAAATATCCACAGACCATGTTACGCACAAAGGAGCCGTTCTCACCGAGTCCTGCGGTAAAGCAGATGGCGTCCACGCCGTTCATTGCCGCCGTATATGCGCCGATGTATTTTGCCACGCGGTAGGCAAAAGTCTTAAGGGTACGGGTGCCCGCTTCCTCCCCTTTGCGGTAGCTTTCCTCCAAATCGCGGAAATCGGAGGAAAGCCCGCCGGAAAGCCCCAGTACGCCGGATTCCTTGTTCAATACCTTCATGATATCGTCAATGCCCTTATTTTCCTTATGGGCAAGGAATTCGATGATTGCCGGGTCGATGTCACCGGAGCGCGTTCCCATAATCAGCCCCTCCAACGGGGTAAGCCCCATGGAAGTGTCCACACACACACCGTTCTTTACGGCGGACACGCTAGCACCGTTGCCCAAATGGCAGACAATGATTTTCAAATCCCCGTAGTTCCTTCCCAGGACTTCTGCTGCCCTGTGGGATACATAAGAATGACTCGTCCCGTGGAAGCCGTATCTCCTGATTTTATACTTCTCATAATATTCATAGGGAATCCCGTACAGATAGGCTTCCTCCGGCATCGTCTGGTGGAAGGCGGTATCGAAGACTCCCACCATAGGAGTGGAAGGCATCAGCTCCCTGCAGGCAGCGATACCGATTAAATTAGCGGGATTGTGCAGGGGCGCCAAATCGTTACACTCCTCAATCGCCCGGATGACTTCGTCCGTAATCACCGTGGATGCCGCAAATTTCTCTCCGCCGTGCACGATGCGGTGTCCTACCGCGCCGATTTCGTCAAGGCTTTTAACAACGCCGGTCTCACCGTCCGTCAACGCCTGCAGGACCAGTTTAATCGCCTGTGTGTGGTCCGGCATGGGCGTCACGGTGGTAATCTTCTCCCCGCCGTCCGGGCTGTATACAAGCTGGCTGCCCTCAATACCGATTCTTTCACATAAACCTTTTGCACTTACTTTTTCGCTTTCGGAATCAATTAACTGGAATTTTAACGACGAACTTCCGCAGTTAATGACTAATATATTCATTTTGTTTTTCCTCCATTTCCTTCCGTTTTCCCTTCCCGTTCCATGGCTCCCGGGGTTCTCCCATATTCTTTGGGTTCCATTGGCTCCGCCCTAATCCGTCCCGGTACCGCGCCCGGCGCGGAACCGACCGGTCTAGGCGAGCTGTGCCTGTACCGCCGTCAGTGCCACAACACCCACGATATCCTGCCAGGAACATCCGCGTGACAAATCGTTGACGGGTTTTGCGATTCCCTGGAGCATGGGACCGTAGGCTTCCGCCTTTGCAAGCCTCTGTACCAGCTTATAGCCGATGTTTCCGCAGTCCAGATTAGGGAAAATCAGCACGTTTGCCTTTCCTGCCACTTCGCTGCCGGGGGATTTGGATTTCGCAACCTGGGGAACCAGTGCGGCATCCGCCTGCAGTTCACCGTCCAATGCCAGGTGGGGATACTGTTCATGGGCAATTCTCGTTGCCTCCACCACTTTATCCACCAGGGCATGTTTTGCACTTCCTTTTGTGGAATGGGACAGCATGGCGATCACCGGTTTGGAGCCTACCAACTGCTTAAAGCTCTTGGCGCTGGAATCCGCTATGGCAGCCAGTTCTTCCGCCGTGGGGTCCTGGTTCAGCCCGCAGTCCGCAAAAAGGAACGTTCCGCTGTCACCGAATTCACAATCCGGCACGTCCATCAGGAAGAAACCGGAAACCAGCTTCACACCCGGCGCCGTCTTAAGAATCTGCAATGCCGGACGCAGCGTATCCGCCGTCGCATGGCACGCACCTGCAACCATTCCGTCCGCATCGTTTGCCTTTACCATCATGACCCCGAACGTCAGATAATCCGTGGTCAGGATATCCCTCGCCTTCTCCGGCGTCATTCCCTTTGCCTTTCTCGTTTCATATAAGAGGTTCACATATTCGTCCAGCTTATCGGTGGTATCGGGATCGATAATGGTCGCCCCCGTCAGTTCCACTTCCAGCCAGCCGGCGCCGTCCATGATTTTTTCCTCATTCCCTATCAGAATAATGTCCGCAATCCCCTCCGCCATAATATGGGATGCTGCAATTAATGTTCTTTTGTCCGTGGTTTCCGGCAGAACGATGGTTTTCCTGTCGCTTCTTGCCTTGTCTTTGATAATGTCTATATAAGACATAACCCATTCTCCTTTCCTGATATGAATTTTCCACAAGGTTTCCCTGTTTTCCCTTGTATACATATGAAAATTATACAAGATTTGCTTTTGGCATACAAGCCTAAAATCATCCAAAATCTTGCAAATATTGTGCTTGCCCAATATTTTGGATATAATTTTACATAGGGCACCCAACGTCTACACCCATTTTTTTACCTTTGACGCGGTTGTCACAGATACCGTACACCTCTCTTTTTTGTGCAAGGATAGAGAGGAATAATTTATTAATAACCCTTATAATAGTCAATAACGCCGCTGCAAGCAACGGGCATCAAACTTCCGGCACTGCAAGCAGCGGAATATTGCCCCCGCGGCGGCCGCCAAATATCCGCACATATGCGGCTGCCCGGCTCGTTGCCCGCGGGAATAAAGGCAACAGAAATGAATTATAGAATCGAAACAAAAGAAGCGTTCCGCATCGTTGGCGTATCGGCGCCGCTTGAAAAGGAAATCGAAAAAAACTTTACGGTTGTTCCTGAAATGTGGCAGGAGGCATCTTTAAACGGAACAATACAGAAATTGGCAGGAATGACGGATACGCCGCCAATGGGACTTTTGGGTGTGAGCGCCTGCAATGACGAAGAACAATGGAGATATTTTATTGCCGTTTCCAGTACGAAAGCAAGCGGTGCGTTTGAAGAATATACCGTGCCTGCGTCTACTTGGGCAATCTTTTCCGGAACGGGTACCAACCAGTCCATACAGGAATTGGAGCAGCGGATTATAACGGAATGGCTTCCGGCTTCCGGATATGAATATGCCAATGCCCCCGATATTGAAGTTTACTTAAATCCAGACCCACAGAATGCACAATATGAGGTATGGATACCCGTAGCAAAGAAAAAGGCATAGCGGAGGGAGTCATGGACGAGAAATTTAATATGTTTCTGGAAACAGTTGATGAGGATTTCCATAGCTTTGTAAATCAAATCAATGATTATTTGACAGGAAACGGTTGTAAATGCGACATAAAATTGCAAAAAAGCGGCTACGTCGTGTCCTATGTGTTAAACAGCCGCAAAAGGACTTTGGCAACATTCGTATCCCGAAAAACAGGGATGAAGCTGCGCATTTATCCCGAACATATACGGGAATACCAAAGTTTTCTTGATACATTCCCCGAAAAGGCAAAAAGGGAAATCAAGAAAGTGTCCACCTGTAAACGGCTTATCAATCATGATGACTGTAACCCGAAATGTGCAATGGGATATACCTTTGCACTGGATGGCGAGCAGTATCAAAAATGCCGTTACATGGCATTTCAGCCTACATTGAGTAAGGAAAACAATCCGTACATAAAGCAGTTTTTAGAGAAAGAATTGCTGGCAGATGCAGAGTGCCCATGAGCAGACAGGAGAAGGTTGAAAGAAAAGCGCTTTCAACTATTGATTTTAAGTCCGCCGGAGCGGACATGGGGTATAAACATGAAGGTCACGGGAATTATTGCAGAATACAATCCGTTACACAACGGACACCAATACCATATGAGCGAAACGCGGCGGATTACGGATGCCGATTTTATCGTCGCCGTAATCAGCGGCGACTTCGTGCAGCGCGGCGCGCCTGCCGTCATGGATAAATATCTGCGCACTGAGGCCGCCCTGAAAAGCGGCGTGGATTTGGTGTTGGAGCTTCCGCTTTTTTATGCGGCTGGAAGCGCGGAATATTTTGCCATGGGCGCTGTCACGCTTCTCGATAAGCTGGGATGCGTGGATGCCCTCTGTTTTGGCAGCGAATGCGGCAGCATCGGGGAACTTTCCGCCCTTGCCCGCATATTTGCAAAAGAGCCGGAAGATTACCGGCTCCTTTTGCAAAAAGAACTAAAAAAAGGACATTCCTTTCCCAAGGCGCGCAGCCTCGCCCTGGAACAGACCTGCCTGTCGGGTTCGGCTCATGACCGGGCGCTGTCTGCCTCTCCCAACAATATCCTCGGCATGGAATACTTAAAATCACTGCGAAAACGCGGCAGCGTCATCACCCCCTATACCATAGGGCGCAAAGGAAGCGGCTACCATGACAAAACCCTGCCGCTTTTGGAAGCGCGGACGGCTTCCGCTTCCGCCATCCGCCATGCCCTGAAAGAAAATCCTTCCCTTTCCGCCATCCGTCCCTATGTGCCGGAATCCGTTTACCATTTGCTGGATACCGCCCAAAACCGCAGCTTTCCCCTGTACAGCGATGATTTTTCCTCCCTGCTCCATTATAAACTATTGCAGGAAGCGTCGGCAGGATTTGCCTGTTATTTGGATGTCTCGGGCGATTTATCCGGTAAAATATGCCGGAACCTTCTGCGCTTTACCGGATACGAATCCTTCTGCCGTATCTTAAAATCCAAGGATATAACCTATGCCCGCCTAAGCCGCAGCCTGCTCCATATCCTTCTGCACATGACACAGGCGCAGATGGAGGAATATATCCAAAACGATTACATTGCCTACGCGCGGATTCTGGGGTTCCGGCAGACTGCTGCCCCGCTGCTTAAGGCGCTTAAAACCCATGCGTCCGTTCCGGCCATTTCCAAACTTTCCAATGCGAAACACAGGCTGGACCCAACGGGTCTTTCCATGCTGGAGCACGATATCCGTGCATCCCATATTTACCGTTCCGTGGCAGCAGGTAAATACCATGTTCCTTTTGTCCATGAATATGCAAAGCGGCCGGTTATTGTCTGAAATTCCGTCCGCTCAAACACGCTCCGAACGGCTGCTTCTGCCTGACGGGTGTCCGGCATATGGAAAAAGCATCTGCCATTGCTGACAGATGCCCTCCGGTTACGTATGGGTATGCAGAAGTTCATGCGCCTTCCTGCTCAAAGGTTCCCCGAAATATTCCTTATAAAGTCTCTGCACCTCAGGATTTTCATGGGAATAGCGTATCTTCCGGTTCCGGTCCAGCTCGTACAGTTTGGGCGCACGCTCTTTTGCAAGTTCTTCGCCGTCCTTAATGGGCTGCCCGCCGCCGCCCACACAGCCACCGGGACATGCCATAACCTCCACGAAATCATAATGCACCTTTCCGTTTTTGATGTCTTCCAGCGTATCCCTGGCATTTTTTAATCCGCTCACCGTACAGGTGGACAGTTCCCTGCCGCCGATGCGGAACGTACTTTCCTTCCTGCCTTCCATTCCCCTTACGGTTTGGAAATCGGGCACCGGATTTTCGCCGGTCAGTACATAAGCCGCCGTCCGCAGCGCCGCTTCCATCACGCCGCCGGTTGCGCCGAAAATTACGCCGGCCCCGGTGCTGACTCCCAACGGGGAATCAAAGTCCGTTTCCTCCAAAAGCTCCGGCCGGATATGTTCCGCCCGCACCAGCCTGCCAAACTCCCTCGTGGTAAGTACCAAATCCACGTCCGGTCCCGCCCCGCAGCTGTACATGTCCGGTAACGTCGCCTCCCTTTTCTTGGAAACGCAGGGCATAATGGAAATGCTGAAAATCTTTTCCGCGGGTATCCCCGCCTTTTTTGCAAAATAAGTCTTCGCCACCGCCCCAAACATCTGCTGCGGCGATTTCGCCGTGGACAGGTTCCCTGCCAGTTCCGGGTATTGTGATTTTATGAAACTGACCCAGCCGGGGCAGCAGGACGTAAACATGGGGTATTCGTGTTCCACACCGTCGGAAAGCCTTCGGAGCAGTTCCGTCCCTTCCTCCATAATCGTCAGATCCGCGGAAAAATCAGTGTCGAACACATAATCAAACCCAATCCGCTTCAAGGCGGATACCATCCGCCCCTCCGTGGCGACGGATGCGTGAATGCCTAACACCTCCCCCCATGCGGCACGTACTGCCGGCGCTACCTGTACCACGGTTACGGTCTCCGGGTCCGCCAGCGCGCGGAACACTTTCGGGAGATCATCCCTCTCCCGCAGCGCTCCCGTAGGACAATGGGTTATACACTGCCCGCACAGGCTGCAGTCAGATTCCCCGATGCACCGGTTTCTGCTGACGTCCACCGTAGTCCTGGAACCGGTATTCTGTACATCCCATATATGTAAATCCTGCACCTTATCACAAATCTGCACACAACGCATACATTTGATGCATTTCGCCGAATCCCGGATAAGCGGAAAATCCTTGTTCCAGGGATTATGCTGTACTTCTTTTTCATACGGCAAATCCAAAATCCCCAAATCATTCGCCAGCTTCTGCAAATTGCAGTTGCCGCTCCGCACGCAGGTGGCGCAGCTACAGTCGTGCTGGGAAAGAATCAGTTCCACATTCGTCCGGCGGACGGAACGTGCCTTCGGGGAATTGGTATACAGCACCATTCCCTCCTCCACCGGGTTATTGCACGCCGTAATTAATTTCGTCTTCCCCTGCATTTCCACCACGCATACTTTGCAGGCGCCAATTTCGTTAATTCCTTCCAAATAGCACAGGTGGGGGATTTGGATTCCCACACCGGCTGCCGCCTTCATGATGGTGGTGCCCTCGCGCACCCTTAACTGTTTTCCGTCAATGGTCAGATTTACCATATCGCCGCACGCCCTCCTTTCAGGTTCCCGTAACCGTAATGGTCACAGCGCAGACACCTGCCTGCCTCCTGCGCCGCTTCCTGCTTCGTCATACATTCCTCGATGGCACAGAAATCTTTTTTCCTCTCTCCCGCTTCCCGTTCCGCCATGTTCACCCTGCCGCATGGCGCCCGGTCCGCATAGCTCACCTGCGGAATCTCCACCTCACAGGGAATGACATGGTGGTACCCCAGGTACTCATCGATGTTCGCAGCCGCCACCTTGCCCGCAGCAATGGCGCGTATTACCGTAGCGGGACCGGTCACGCAGTCGCCGCCCGCAAACATGCCCGGAAGGTTTTCGATGCTGCTCTCGCTCATCGCCTGGAGCACGCCCCGCTTGATGGGGATTCCGGCTTCCTCAAAATGCCGGGACTCTATGCCCTGTCCGATGGCTACCACTACGATATCGCAGGGAATCCTTTTTAACTCCACCGCCGCCCTTACGGGTCTTGCCCTTCCCCATGCATCGATGGTTCCGATGATCTGCGGCTCCACCCAGATTGCCGTCACCTGCCCGTTTTCATCCGCTTCGATTTTATGGGGCGCTTTTAAGCTGTATAACTCGGCGCCTTCCGCAATCGCCCCTTCGATTTCCTCCGGCAGCGCCGTCATATCTTCCTGTCTCCTGCGGTAAGCAATTCCCACTTTCTTTGCCCCCAGCCGGATGGCGGAACGGGTACAGTCCATGGCGACATTTCCGCCGCCTACCACAACCACCGTTTTTCCCGTAAAATCCGGCGGATTATCGTCCCCGATGCTGCGTAACATCTCCACGGCGGAAATCACCCCTTTGGCATCCTCGCCCTCAATGCCGATTTTCTTGTCCGTGTGTGCGCCGATTGCCACATACACCGCATCGTATTCCTTCCGCAAATCGCTCAGGGATACGTCGTCTTCCTCGTTTCCGATGGTTACATTGGTATGTACCTCAACCCCCGTGGATAAAATCGCCTCGATATCCTCGTCCAGCCGCTCCCTGGGAAAACGGTAATTCGGTATCCCGTACCGCAGCATCCCGCCCAGTTTTCCTTTTTCCTCGAACACAACGGCATGGTGTCCCATCAGTTCCAAATAATATGCCGCCGATAAACCGCCCGGACCTCCGCCTACGATTGCCACCTTCTTTCCCGTGGAAGCCGGCTTTTTCGGCACGGGAACCGTATTGGCGCGGGCATTATCCACCGCCATCCGCTTCAGCCCCCGGATATTGACGGAACTGTCTATCATGTTCCGGCGGCACCTCGCCTCACAGGGATGTTCGCAGATTAAAGCACAGGCCGTAGGGAACGGATTGTCCTTACGGATTAACTGCACCGCATCCGCATACCGTTCCTCTCCCACCAGCGCGATATACCCCGGAATATCCACCCCTGCCGGACAAAGCGCCACACAGGGCACCGGCTGGGTGATGGTATAGGAACATTTTCCCGTTTTGATATGGTGCAGGTAATCTTCCTTAACCCCCTCCAATCCCGCAAGCACCATATGCGCCGCCTCATATCCGATGGCACAGTCCGCCGAATCCGTGATATTGTTCGCCGTCTCCTCGATTAAGGCAATCGTATCCTCCGTTGCCCTGCCTTCCAGCACATCTTCCATCAAATGCTGGAGCTGTAAAAGCCCAACGCGGCATGGAACACATTTTCCACAGGTCTGCGCATGGCACAGCTTTAAAAATGACAACTGCAAATCCACCGGACAAAGTCCCGGCGGGCTGGCAATAATATGCCGCTCCAAATCCTTGTACAGACGTTCCACCGTCAACTGCGCTACATTGGGCGTGCTGATTTTTAACCGGCTCATTCTTCTACCTCCTCTTTTCTTCTTACTGTTTTTTTGCTATAATTCAGGGTAGTATGTAAGCACTTACATACGGATTGGAAACAGAAACAAACACTACGAACCCCCCAATCAGAAAGGAGCGGAACACATAATGCAGACCATTTACTTAACCCCAAAAGATTCCATTCAGGCAGCCCTGGACAACCTTAGCGTACCACCGGAAGACCCCGTCCACATCCGGCTTGCCCCCGGCACTTACCGTGAAAAGCTGGTTATCCAAAGACCCCGCCTGCTTCTTACCGGGGAGTCCGCCGAAAATACCGTCATCGCTTATGACGACTATGCGAAATTCCTCATGCCGGACGGCACCAAACGCGGCACCTTCCGCTCTTACACGGTACTTTTGGACACCCATGACGTAACCATGGAACACCTTACCATCGCCAACCTCGCCGCACCGAGGAAAAAAGCCGGGCAAGCCATCGCTCTCTATGCCGACGGCGACCGCCTGGTCTTCCGGCACTGCCGCTTTACGGGAAACCAGGACACCCTTTTCACCGGTCCCCTGCCCCCTGCCCCGAAAGAAGCAGGCGGATTCACGGGACCGAAGGAATTTTCCCCCCGCATCAACGGCAGACACCTTTATGACCACTGCCATATCAGCGGCAACATCGACTTCATTTTCGGCAGCGCCACCGCCTACTTCCGCAACTGCCAAATCGAAACCATCGGAGAAGGAACCTTCGGAAGCAAAGACGGCGAACCGCCCGTCTGCGGTTACATTACCGCAGCCTCCACACCGGAAGGACAGCCCTACGGATATGTTTTTGAGCGTTGTACCCTCACGGGAACCAACTGTCCGGCAGGAAGCGTCTATTTGGGACGCCCCTGGCGCAACTATGCCAAAACCGTATTCTTAAACTGCACCATGGATGCCAGCATCCATCCCGCCGGTTTCCACGACTGGAAAAAACCGGAAGCCCATGACACCGTATATTATGCGGAATACAACAGCATGGGGGAAGGCGGCGCCTGCATAAACCGCGCCCCGTTCAGCCGCATCCTGACTGACAAGGAAGCCGGAAACTATGCCATCCGGAAAGTGCTCGGCGAAGATTTCCCGCTTCCTGCGGACTGAGCCCCTGCCGGCGCAGGCGTACCGCCTGCGTTGGCGCGGCTGCAGCCACATTCCTCATGCGCGCAGTGCACACCCGGAGGATACAAAAATCTATGCTTCCTCCCAAAGCCTTTGGATATGCTCTCTCGCCGCCACCGCGTTCTCCGGCACCGTATCCTCCAACGTGGCGTGAATATAAGGTTTCTCCTTCTTCATAAACCGCATCAGCTCCGAATAATCCATCTCCCCGGTTCCGGCCGCCACCGACTTTAACGTTCCGTCCTTCACCTGGTAATCCTTAATATGAACCACGGCAACATCCTTCCCCAAAAGCTCTACCGCTTCCTTCATAATTTCCTTCTGCTCCTTATAATTGCTGATATCCAGCATATTTACGGGGTCAAGAATAATCTGAAGGTTCGGGGAATCTATGGCATCCAGCACCTTCCTCGCCCGCACCGGGTTATACACGATATGCTTAAACACCGGCTCTATGGCAAGAATCACACCCATCTGCTCCGCATACCGCACCACGGGCGTCACGTTCCGGATAAACACTTCCAACGCTTCCTCCCCATGGCACGCTTCCTCATAAGAATAAGTCTCATTGGGCGCCCCCGTCTCGGTACCCACCACACCGCAGCCAAGCAGCGAAGCGAAACGGATATGCGCCTTATAACGTTCCTGCGTCTCCTTTAACTTCCCGGCATTGGGATTTGCCAGATTCAGGTAACAGCCCAGCACTGCCACATCGATGTCATATTCCGCAAACAGTTTCTTTAAGTACATGGCATAACCGGGAGTTAATGCACTGTCCGCCACGCTGTATTCGTCGATGACCTTGGACAGCGCTAAATGGCCGCAGGCGAAACCCTGCTCCCTGGCAATGGCAAGACGTTCAGGCAAGGTGCCTTTGGCAATATCGTGTAAACGGATTCCTAGTTGCATAAAATATCCTCCTTTTGGTTTTGTGGTAGGAGCGGGAATGATAATGGGGACGCTTCCGGCGGGAGGGCAGGGCTTGGTTTTCCCTGCGCGATTTTGGATGGGGTTTTCTAAACAGAATGGGTTGGGTTTCACAGTCTTCCGGGCCGCCCTCAAGCGGCATCCATGCCGCTTCGGGCTAAACAGCGCATCCATGCGCTGTTTTCCCTGTTTCTTCCAACATTCTGTTAAGAAAAGCCTCCATCCAAACTCCAGCAGGGAAAACCAAGCCCTGCCCTCCCGCCGGAAGCTGGTTATCATTATTCCTTCTCGTTCCTGAAATGTTATATGTATCGGACCGTCCCGGTTATGTAACATAAAACAGAATTTCCGCCCCTTCATCTGCCAACCGGGGCTTCCCACTCAGGCGTCCCCTCAATCCCCCCCACTAGCAAGATAGAGGGTGAAGACCACCCTCTACCTTACACAACATCATATCTGTAATTTTTTAGGAGAAGCCCATTCATTTCAAAACGGGGAACACTTACCTCTGCACCCTGCCGGATGCATCCCCGCCTGCCAGTTTCTTCACTTCATCCACCGACACTTGATTAAAGTCGCCTTCAATGCTGTGCTTTAAGCAGCTTGCCGCCACCGCAAATTCAATGGTGTCCTGCGCGCCCATATCGTTCAGACATGCGTAAATCAGTCCGGCTCCAAACGAATCGCCGCCTCCTACGCGGTCCACGATGTGCATGGTGTATTTCTTGCTGAAATAGTATGCGCCGTCCGTATAAAGCATTGCCGCCCAGTTGTTGTCGTTGGCGGAAAGGGATTCCCTAAGGGTGATTGCCACTTTCTTAAAACCAAAACGGTCGGCAAGCTGTTTCGCCACGTCTTTGTATCCTTCGTGGTTTACTTTTCCGCTGGTAACGTCGGTATCCGCTGCCTTTATGCCGAATACGTCCCCGGCGTCTTCCTCGTTCGCGATGCACACGTCCACGTATTTGCAGAGTTCGCCCATGACTTCCCCTGCTTTTTCCTTGCTCCACAGTTTGTTCCTGTAATTTAAGTCACAGCTTACGGTAATGCCTTTTTCTTTTGCCTTTTTGCAGGCTTCCAGGCAGATTTCCGCCACGTTGTCGCCGAGCGCCGGCGTTATGCCCGTAAAGTGGAACCAGTCCGCGCCTTCAAAAATTTCGTCCCAGTTAAAATCGGCTTTGACCGCTTCCGCAATGGAGGAACCTGCACGGTCATAAATGACTTTGGAGGGTCTTTGGGAAGCGCCTTTTTCCAGGAAATAAATGCCTACGCGGCTGCCGCCCCTTACGATGTGGGAGGTGTCCACGCCGAACCTGCGCAGGGAGTTGACGCCTGCCTGCCCGATTTCATGCGCCGGGAGTTTCGTCACGAAACTGGATTCCAGCCCGTAGTTTGCCAGCGATACGGATACGTTCGCTTCCCCGCCGCCGTAGGTTGCGCCGTAACTCTCCGCCTGTACGAAACGGTAATAGCCTTCCGGCGCCAGTCTTAACATGATTTCACCAAATGTTACTGTTTTCTTTGCCATTTTATTTTCCAAACCTTTCTTTATTCCTATATTCCTATTTCATTTCTCTTTATCCGTTTTATTGTTCCTTGTTGTTTCCTTTGTCCCTGCTGCCCGGTGTCCAGTCTTTACATGCCGTCCGGTTACAGGGTTACGCCCTGTTTAAAGATTGCCATATCATGGAACCCGGCTTCCTCGCTTCTCACTTTTTTGCCGGATGCCACCTCCAGCACGAATGCAAAGAATTCTTCTGCGGTGGTGTCCATGTCTGCCCCTTCGGTCAGCACGCCCGCGTTAAAGTCAATCCAGCCGCTTTTCTTTCCGGCAATCCTGGAATTGCTGGAAATCTTCACGGTGGGAACCGGGGATGCGAAAGGGGTTCCCCTTCCCGTGGTAAACAGGACAATATGCGCGCCTGCCGCCGCCAGCGCGGTCGCCGCCACCAAATCGTTGCCGGGAGCGCTTAACAGGTTTAAGCCGTTTTCCTTTACGATCCCGCCATAGGGAAGCACTCCACGGACTGGTGCGGAACCGGATTTCTGGGTGCATCCAAGGGATTTGTCCTCCAGGGTGGAAATGCCGCCTTTTTTATTTCCCGGGGACGGATTCTCATAGATGGTCTGGTTATGGCTCTTAAAATAATTTTTAAAGTCATTAATCAAATCCACCGTCTGACGGAACAGTTCCTCGTTTTCACAACGGTTCATTAACAGTGTTTCCGCACCGAACATCTCCGGTACTTCCGTAAGGATTGTGGTGCCTCCCCTGCCGATTAACAGGTCGGAAAACCTTCCCACCAGCGGGTTTGCAGTGATGCCGGAAAAGCCGTCGCTTCCGCCGCATTTAAGACCTACCACCAGTTTCCCTGCGCTGATTTTTGTCCGCTCCGCCATGGAAGCGTAATCTACCAGTTCCCTGATAAGTTCCAGCCCGTCCGCCATCTCATCGTCACTTTCCTGGCAGACGAGGAATTTTACCCTCTTTCCCTCATATTCGCCGATATATTTTTTCAGTTCATCGATATTGCTGTTTTCACAGCCAAGCCCAAGCACGAGCACGCCGCCCGCATTGGGATGGTTCACGAGGTCTGCAAGAATCTGTCTCGTGTGCTCCTGGTCGTCCCCCATTTGGGAACAACCGTAAGGATGGGGAAATGCCACCACTTCTTCCACGCTTCCTTTTACAAGGGAAGCTGCCTGTTTTGCCATCGCCGTGGCGATGTTGTTCACACAGCCCACCGTGGGGATAATCCATATCTCGTTGCGCACCCCCGCCTTGCCGTTCTCTCTCTCAAAACCCATGAAATATGCTTTTTCCGCAGCCTCCGCTTCCGGTTTCGCCCCCACGGGCTCATACGTATAGGTAAGCAGGTCGCCCAAGCCGGTTTTTACGTTATGGGTGTGTATCCATTCGCCCTTCGCCACCCCGGCTGTAGTATATCCGATGGGGCAGCCGTATTTTATGACGGGTGTTTTCTCCTCCATATCACACAGAGCCACTTTATGTCCGGCAGGCACGTCGGTAACGGCTTCGATTTCCCCGCCGTCCACTGCGAACTTATCGCCCTGCTTCAATTCCTCAACCGCTACCGCCACATTATCCTCTTTATGGATTTTAATGATTTTTGCCATATGCGTCTCCTGTCCTATTTTACGAAATTCTTTTCCATGGCTTTACGCATTCCAAGCTCCCTGATTTCAGCCAAATAAGCGGAAACTTGCGCTGTCAGTCCGTCCACTTTTGTCAGGTCCTGTCCGAAGAATTCTTCATTGGATAAGAAAGCGTTTACAAATTCCGCCGTATCCCCGGTGCTGTTTTCCGCAAAAAACCGGAGCACCGCTTCATCATCCAAAATCTTATATTCTTCTTCCCCACGCTTACCGATTAAAGCCTTATCCCTGATTTCGCTGCCTGTATAGAATGCCATCAAAGCCGCGAGGGAGAAGGTCAGGTGCTCCGGCAGTTTTCCGGTCTTTTCCACATATCCCAAAAAGCTGGGCATACACCTTGCACGCCATTTGGATACGGAATTCAGCGCAATGGATAACAGCGCATGTTTTACATAAGGATTGTTGAACCTGGTTACTACGGCTTCCGCAAATTCCTTAAGCTCTTTTTCCGGAAGGGTCAGGGTCGGAATCACTTCGTCATAAACAGTATGGTACATAAAATCATAAACCAGTTTGTCTTCCATGGACTGCAGCACATAATCGTTGCCCGCAAGATAGGATGCCAGCACGAATGACGTATGCGCCCCGTTTAAAATCCTTACCTTCCTTTGTTTGTACGGCTTCTGGTTATCGGTGAAAATAACGGAAAGTCCTGCTTTTACAAGCGGAAGTTCATCGGAAATATCCTTTTCGCTTTCGATAACCCAAAGGGCAAACGGCTCACCCGTCACGATTAAATCGTCTTCATACCCGAATTGCTCCCACAATTCCTTTTCCTCATCCTTCGGATAACCGGTAATGATGCGGTCCACCAAAGTGGAGCAGAATACACATGCGTCGTTTAACCATGCCTTAAAACCGTCTTCCAGCTTCCATAAATCCGCCAGTTTCATCACGCATTCCTTTAAACGGATGCCGTTATCGTCAATCAGTTCCACGGGCAGCATCACAAGCCCTTTGTCTGCCGCACCGTTAAAATGTTTGTATCTTTCATATAAAAATTTCGCCAGTTTCCCCGGATAACTATGGGGCGGCTCCATCTCCAGCCTGTCCGTATCATCGTATACGATTCCGGCCTCGGTCGTATTGGAAACGATGAAACGAAGGGAATCCAGTTTCGCATATTCGCTGTATTTACCATATTCCTCATGGGCAGCCACGGCATCCGTCACGCTGGTGATAATGCGGTTTTGCACCGCTGCCTTGCCGTCCACGATTCCGCGCAGGGAAACCGTATACTGGCACTCCTGCTTATGTAACCGGTCCAAAGTACCGAATTCAATCGGCTTTACCAGAACAATATCGCCGTCAAAGTATCCCTTCTCGTTTGCTATGTCTATCATGTAATCCACGAACCCCCGGAGAAAATTCCCCTCCCCGAACTGCAGCACTTTCACGGGTCTTTCTTTCTTCTTCGTCAACGCTTTGTTCAACAATTCCATCTTCCTACACCTTTCCCTTCCCATATGTTTACGGCTTTATGAAAGCCCTTACATTTACAAGTTTACAACGTTTTTCCGCCATAGTCAATAGTTTTTTTGTCTATTTCCTATACATTTTAAAATATTCTTGAATTTAATTAATGACTATTGTATAATAGTTTTGAATTCACGGATGTAACCATTTACACAAAATGTTTCACCGCAGCTGAAAATACAATGTATAGGGTTTCATTACCGTCTTACTCTTTGGAAAGTGAATCCCGTAATCATCCGGGGAATTTTACAGGACAAACCCGTGCCTGCCCCACTGCGGGAGCCAGGCAGGAATGGAGGAGATATATGACCATTTACGACATTTCCAAAATGGCCGGTGTTTCCATTGCCACCGTTTCCCGCGTGCTCAATGGCAACACAAACGTGACACCCAAGACAAAGAAAAAGGTTTTGGACATCATCGAACAAAGCGGCTATACCCCCAATGCATTTGCAAGGGGGCTTGGCTTGAATTCCATGAATACCATCGGAATCCTGTGTGCGGATTCTTCCGACCTTTATCTTGCAAAGGCTATTTACCACATTGAGCGCAACCTGCGCGCCGGCGGCTATAATTCGATTTTATGCTGCACCGGTTATGATCTGGAAAATAAGAAAAATTCCTTAAACCTGATTATTTCGCAAAAAGTGGACAGCGTCATTATGGTAGGTTCCAGTTTCATAGAATCCCGGGACGCCGACAACCAGTATATCCGGGATGCCGCGTCCCAGGTTCCGATTATGCTTTTAAACGCGGATTTTGACTGCCCGAACGTATACTGCACGCTCTGCGATGATTTCAAGGCGATGCAGGAGGTAACATTAAACCTGATTGACTCCGGCATACAGGATATCCTTTACCTCTACAATTCCAAATCATACAGCGGCATGAAGAAGCTGACCGGCTGCCAGTCCGCCTTCCTCATGCGCGACCTGCCCCTGGACAAAAAATACCAGCAGCTTTTTTCCGGCAGCAGGGACGACATCGACGGGGTCTGCCGGTTTTTAAACCAGTTAAGGGAGAAAGGGCTTTCTTTCCGTGCCGTCATCTGTGCGGAAGATATGCTCGCCATTGCGGCGGTAAAATATGCCCGTATGAACCGTTTGGAAATCCCTGCCGACCTGTCCGTCATCGGATACAACAACTCCCTGCTCACCATATGCAGCGAGCCGGAACTGACTTCCGTGGATAACCGTTTGGAAAGCATCTGCCAGCAACTGGTAAAAACGCTGATCGATACGCTGGGCGGCAACGAAATGCCGCAGAAAACCATCTTTTCCGGCGAACTGGTGAAACGGGGAACAACCGCTTTTTAGTATTCTGCCGCTTTCAAACAGACATGGATGTATCATTTTATACTTTATTCACTATATATTATTTTATCTTTTATGGGAAAAGGAGGATGAACCCCAATGAAAAACTTTATGGACCGGGACTTTATGTTAAACAGTCCCACGGCACAGAAACTTTACCACGAATATGCGGAAAAAACGCCTATCCTGGACTACCACTGCCACATCAATCCGCAGGAGATTGCACAGGACAGGCAGTTTGAAAACATCACGCAGGTATGGCTGGGCGGCGACCACTACAAATGGCGCCTGATGCGCTCCTGCGGCGTGGACGAACACTACATCACGGGAGATGCGCCGGACAAGGAGAAATTCTTAAAATGGGCGGAAGTCCTCGGCAAAGCCATCGGCAACCCTTTATTCCACTGGAGCCATTTGGAGCTGCAGCGCTATTTCGGATACAACGGCGTCCTGAACAAAAACACGGCAGAGGAAGTATGGGAGCTTTGCAACAAAAAACTGGCAGACCCTTCCATGAGCGTGCGTTCCCTGATTAAACAGTCTGGCGTAACCTTAATCTGCACCACGGACGATCCCGTGGACAGTTTGGAATGGCATAAACAGATTGCGGAGGATGCTTCCTTTGACGTACAGGTGCTTCCCGCATGGAGACCGGACAAGGCGATGAACCTGGAAAAACCCGAATATCCGGATTACCTCTCAAAGCTCTCCGAAACAAGCGGGATTACGGTAAACTCCTTCCAAACACTGAAGGAAGCCCTTGCAAAGCGCATGGATTTCTTTGCTGCCATGGGATGCTGCGTATCCGACCATGCGCTGGAATACGTTATGTACGCTCCCGCTTCCGATGAGGAAATCGAAGCCATTTTTACAAAAAGATTCCGGGCGGCATCCGGTGATGCCATCACCAAAGAGGAAGAACTAAAATTCAAAACCGCCTTTATGCTTTTCGTTGGCAGCGAATACCATAAGCGCAACTGGGTCATGCAGCTCCACTACGGGGCAAAGCGCGACAACAATAAGAACATGTATGCGAAACTCGGTCCCGACACCGGCTACGACTGCATCAATAACTATGCGCCGTCCTCCCAGACCGCCGATTTCCTGAATGCGATGGAAGAAAACAAGGCGCTTCCCAAGACCATTATTTACAGCCTGAATCCCAACGACAATGCCGCCATCGGCACCATCCTTGGCTGTTTCCAGGATTCCACCGTGGCAGCAAAAATCCAACAGGGAAGCGCATGGTGGTTCAATGACCATAAACAGGGCATGACCGACCAGTTGACCTCCCTTGCAAATTTGGGGAACCTCTCCGGCTTCGTCGGAATGCTGACGGATTCCAGGAGTTTCCTCTCCTATACCAGACATGAATACTTCCGCCGCATTTTATGCAACTTCATCGGCGGACTGGTGGAAAACGGGGAATTCCCCTGCGATATGGATATCCTGTCCGAAATCGTGACCGATATTTCCTACCGCAATGCGGTCCGCTATTTCGGATTCCGCCTTTAATCCGGGCAGGAAAAGGGCCGGCCGCGGCAGCTATCAGGATAGCTGCCGTGCCCGGTCCTTTTTCATCCTGTCCAACCGTTCCTTTGACTTTAAAACCCCTCCACCCTCCTCTGCTTTCTCATTTCCCGTCTTTTCATCCCTGCTTCCCATTCCGCTTTTTCTGCCCCTGTCTCAATAACCAGCCCCGGTACCCTTACAGGATTTCCGTCCGCATCCACCGCAACCAGCGTCAGATAAGCCCTGTTGATAGGCTTTCTGGTTCCGTCCAGGCTTTCCACATAAGTGTCCACCCGTACTTCCATGGAAGTCTTACCGACAAATGTCACTCTCCCAACCAGTACAATCAGGTCTTTTAAGTAAGCGCCCCGGATAAACCTTAAATTGTCAACGGAAGCCGTTATGACATCCTGCTGTGCATGCCTGATACCGACAAGCCCTGCCAATTCGTCAATCCACTCCATTAATTTTCCGCCGAATAATCTTCCGGCACCGTTTAAATGCTCCGGGCGCACCTGATATACCTGTTCGATTCTGGATTCCTCCACTTTTTTTTCCATTTTATTTCCCTTCTTTCCGACAAGAACCGTTTATTTTTAAGTTTACACAACAGAAAACATGGAAACAACCGCAGATACAGTGTTGGCTATTCCATGCATAATCCAGCCCGGCAGAATGGAACCGTCTGCTTTTTCTTCATTTATATATCCCATTATCCATGCCGATGCTCCCGTAAAAACAGTCACGGTAACCGTTTTGACGTTTCCGGTTCCAACAAGGAAAAAGAACATTCCTCCATGCAATGCGCCAAATAAAACGCTCTGAATTATATTTGCACTCCAAAACCCCAATTTATTTTTCAGTCTTTTCAGAAGAAAACCCCGAAATAAAATTTCTTCAGGAAATGCCGTATTAAAAAAAGCATAAACAAAAACTGCCGGAAGCGCTTTCACACCCATCCCCCTAAATTCCGCCGTTGCTGTTTGAGTTCCTTTCAGCATATAAAAAAGGAATATCGACAATAGTAAAAAAGGCATTGCCGTACATACCGTCATTTTTACCGTACCTGCCCTGTTCCCTTTTTCAACCTTTTTTATACCCGTCCATTGCGTAAACGTTATCTCCCCCTTAACCGTAGCCAGCCACCAAATAAACGGCAGTAAAGCAAACAGGATAGTCTCAATGACACTGCTTATTACCTTGTCAATAAATAAACCCATTTCTTCCCTCATATATTTTTTTCATCTTATACCGCAATTATATCATACTTATGCCAATATTACTTTTGTTTTTTCCCTTTTTCCTTCTTCCTATATCCAATTTCCGCAACAGTTCCGCCTGCAATGTTACCAATTTCCGCGTATCCCCAAAAGAAACACTATCTCTTTTCCCGCTTATCATGTATAATACATATATTACAATACATACGGATACCCCGTCAATGAAAGGAACCGCCCATGTCTGAATTACAGCCGCAACAGGAAATCCTTACTTTTGAACAATACCGGAGCCTTCCCGATTATCCAAGGGCAGAAGTCTTCGGCGGACAGTTGCGTTATCTGCCCGCCACTTCCAGGATACACCGCGCCATCCGGTCGGAACTTACGGAACGGCTTTGTTCCTATGCCAGCCAGAAACAGGAAGACTGCGAAGTGATTCCCGCGCCGTTTGACGTCGTCCTGACCAAACAGCCCCTTACCATTGTCCACCCGGACATCATGGTCGTGTGTAACCGGCACAAACTGTCCGGAACCCTCTGCATGGGAACCCCTGATTTCATTATGGAAATCGCATCCCCCGCCAATGCCGCAGACGTTTATGTCCGCAAACTTCACTGCTATTATGAACACGGCGTACATGAATACTGGATTGTAGACCCGAAAAGGCGGAGCGTGTCCGTAAACTATTTTAAGGGAAACCTCTTTCATGTCCCTTATACCTTCGATTCCATTATCAAAGTCAACTTGTTTGACGATTTATACATCAATTTTTCCAACATCGCCACATTCCTTAATTTATAAGGAGCCGTGCGCCAATCACTTTGCAGTTTTCCCTGTCTTAGCCGGTAAATACAAGGCGGCAGTTTCCATTATTTTTCCGCCTGGCTGTTTTCCGTCAGGTTCCGCATCCAGCCTTCCCTGCCAAACACGCACCCGGCAATCAGAAGCCGTACCACTTCCTCCTGAGACAAAATAAAATAGACCCAATAAACCGGCAGTCTCCATACAAATGCCCCCAAATACGCCAAAGGAACGCCAAACACCCATGTCCCTATACAGTCGATGGCAAACGTATACTTCGTATTTCCGCCGCTTCGGAGAATTCCTCCCGCCAAAATCATGTTCAGGATTTTGGCAAAAATCACCAATGCCAACGCATAAACCAAATACTGCGCAAGCCCTGCCACCTCCGGCTCAATGTCAAACAGCCGCACATACTGCCCAGCCAGAACGAAAAGCAGCGCCGCCACGGCAACGGAACCTGCGAATCCTACTTTCATCAGGTATTTGGATACTTTCCGCGCCTCCTCCCTTTCGTTCCTCCCCAGCCGTTTTCCGACCATAACGCCTGCTGCCGAGGATACCCCTTGGAACATCCCGATAAACATTCCCATCAGGGGATTCAAAAGCACGGTTGCCGCCAAAGCCGCCGTCCCCATCCTGCCGTAAACAGCCGCATAAATATTTTCCCCAATGCTCCAACTGAATTCATTCAGGAGAATCGGCAGGACAATAACGGATATTTTCCCCAAAAATCCCATATCCAAACTTCCTGGCAAAACAAGATACACCACTCTGCGCCTTTTATAGTAAACCATCACCGCAACCAGTACCGCACATTCCACGCTCCTTGCGGCAAGTGTCCCGTACCCCGCCCCCATAAGCCCCATCACCGGCATCCCGATTTTTCCGAAAATAAAAATATAGTTTAGGAAAATATTTACCCCCATGCTGAGCAAACCAGCATACATGGGCGGTTTGCTGCGCCCGGAACTCCTAAGGTATGCCGAAACCATAAGTGTAACCGTCATCGGTAAGAAGCTGGCGCCGACAATCCGCAGATACTTCCCTGCCAAAGCCACGGTCTCCAAATCCGTGGAATAAATCCCCATAATCTTCTCCGGTACCAAAACCGAAGGCAGTAAAAACAGGAGCATTACCAAAAGCCCGATATACAGGCAGTAGAAGAAACTCCTGCTTTTTCCCTCCTCCTCCCCCGCGCCGTGGTACTGTGCCACCAAAATCGATGCGACTGCCGCAACGGAAGAAACCGTCACCATCGCCAACCCGGAAAACTTAGCGCCCAGCCCGCTTCCCGCAATGCTCACCGTCCCTAACCTCCCGACCATCAACTGGTCCACCAGCCCGTAAGATGCCTGGAATATACATTGCAGCGTAACCGGAAGCCCTATTTCCATCATTTCCCTAAAATATCCTTGAATCCCTGTTCCATCCATTTCTTTTTTTCCGTCTTCTTTTCTGTCCGCTTTTTTTCTGTCCATTTCTTTTCCGTCCATTTCCGTCCTGTCCTTTCCACCCATATCCTTTTTCCCCATACATTATGACATTCTCTTTTTCCGCCCGTACCTTCTTTCCTTTCTTTTAAAATCATATCCCTGCATTCCACAAACCACAATAGGTTAATCGCGTAACCCTTTCCAAAAAACATACGGAATTTTCGTCATATTCCACAAATTTTCCCATTGCATGGGGCTGGGCATAAAAAAAGAATGCAAAGGCAGTTTCCCTTTCATTCCTTTTCATCACCCTGTCCGGTTATTCCATCACGGCAAAAGCATCAAAATACGCTGCCTACGCTCTCCCGCTCCACAAGTGCAACACCCACCAGTTCCGACCTTCCCCTCCCCCCTTCCATCAGTTCCTCCAAAAGCCTTACCGCCATTCCCGCCCGTTCTTCCAAATCCTGCTTTACCGTGGTTAATGCCGGACTCACCATCCCACCTGCCGGAATACCGTCAAATCCCATCACCGATACATCCTTCGGTATCTCCACACCCCGGTCCTGCAAAACCCGCATAAATTCAATGGCATACAAATCCGAAGCGCAAAACACCGCCGTATATCCTTTCTGCCCAACAAAATACGTCCCGCAAATCCGGTTCATATCCTTAAGCCGTTCTTCCCGGTAACAACTGACCAGTTGGTAGTCCCCATCCCCGCATACAACACCCTTTTCCCGGAAAACCCTGCACATTCCCTTATACCGGTCCAAATCGCATTCTTCCTTGTTGTCCGCAAGATACATTACCTTCCGGTGCCCCTTTTCCCACAGATACCGTCCCGCCAGCTCCCCGCCTGCCAGGTTATCCAGTCCCGCATCGGAAAAGTGCTGCATCTGCTTTTTATAGGAATCCAGCACGACAAAAGGGATATGCATCCTGCTCCGCAGCGTTTCATAATCCTGCTCACAGTAACCAATCAGTACCAGCCCTGCCATGTTCCACATGGAAGCATACTGGACGACCCGTCCCATATCCTTTTCTTCCTGTATCATCATAAAATAATTTCTCTTTTTCAGTTCCTTGGAAAGACCGTTTAACACCCCGCTGACAAAAGGGTCTTCCAGCATCTTTCCTTCATACCGCTTATCGTCCGACAGTACGACACATACAATCCGCGACGTATTCTGTGCCAACAGTACCGCCGCCATATTGGGAATATAACCGCTTTCTTCCAGTTCCTGCTGGACCCTGCTTACAGTGGCTGCGGATATTTTTTTCGTCTTGCCGTGAATGACATTGGATACCGTCGCCGTGCTTACTCCCAAACGCTCCGCAATATCCTTAATCGTGACCCTCCTGTCTTCTTCCATTGCCTGCCGCTTCCTTTTTCCCTGTCCGTTTCCCTTTCCTTACGCTTCCTGCCCGGTTCCGCCGTAAAATGCAAAGTTATTCTTCCCGCTTTTCTTCACCTGGTACATGGCGTCATCCGCACAGACAATCAACTGCTCGATATCCGCCGCATCCGAAGGATAGGAGGCAATACCGATACTCCCGCATACCTTCCGGTCCTCCCCCGCCAGACAAAACGGCAGGGTAAAAATCTGGCGGCATTGGTATGCCGTTTTCTCCACAATCTTTCTTTGGTTGCTTTTCAGTATCATAATAAACTCGTCCCCTGCAAAACGGTAAGGAGTCAAAAGCTGCGACTGCATTCCCATCAGCCTTTCCGCCAACTGCTTTAACGCCTCATCCCCTGCCGTATGTCCGTATGTATCATTAATATGCTTAAAATCGTCAATATCCAGCATAAAAATCGTACACGGAACCTTTCCGCCAATCACGGTCTCCAAATCCTTCATGAACTTGCTCCGGTTCGGCAGCCCCGTAAGGAAATCGTGCAAAGAAGCGGATTCCATAATCCCCCTCGCCTGTTCCAGTTCTTCCAGCAGCCTCCTGCGTCTGATGTTGTCAAACATGACCCATGCCATAATTACCAGCATTGCCCCCACCAAAATGCTTCCCGGAATCAACACTTCCCTGTTTCTTTCCCAAAAATCCGGCTGGTGATTCACGATTACCGTTCCCTCCGGCAGCAGGGACATATCCAAATCAAATTTCTCCATCACCCGTTCGTCCACGCAGTATACGTTTGGGCTGTCCACCACGGCGATATTGCTGCTGTCCGCTCCCTGCATGATTTTCATGGAAATATCCGCCACGATCTCACCGGATTTATACATAGACACCATATTGCCGCCCAAAAGACCTTCCCCTACGCTCGCTTCTACCATCCGCATGGCAGGAACCCGCGCGTTGTTTACAATCATTTGGATGGCTTCCCGGTCGCTGTACTGTTTCCCGTTGGCATCTTCGGTCATAATGATATAAATCAGGATGCTGTCCTCCCCTACCTGACCGAGTTGCTGACGCAATTCGTTGCCGGACAGCTCGGAAGCATTGATTTCCGAAAATTCCATGTCGGGAAATTTTTCCGCACAGGCATAAAACGAACCGCGGTCTGCCTGCCCCGTTATGCTGTTATCCAGTATTGCAACGACTTTTTTTGCGTCCGGAAACAGTTTTCTCCCGAAATCAATGTTTTTCTCCAAAGATAACTGCTCCACCACACCGGTAATCAGCGGGTCCTTTGCCAGCTCCAGCGCCAGTTCCTCATTATTGACCCCTTCAAATACCAATGGAATCCCCTGGAACAGTTCCGCCCTATACTTTACCGCAAACAAAAGCGCCGCATCATCTCCCAAAATAACCACGTCATAAGGCTCCACTTTGGACATGCGGTACGCCAGTCCTTCGTAAAACTGCCGCTCCGAAACCTCGTCACTCACCCTCTTGGTATCCATAAATTCATAATCCAGCACCACCTCGGGTCCTATCCCTGCCTTGATGCCCTCAATCTGTATCTGCACCGCATCCCATGCATAGGAATAGGAGCTGATAAACAGCACCCGTCCCTTCACATCCGCCCCCACAGCCCGTACCTGCACCGCACGGATACCGGCTGCCATAAACAGGACCCCCACAATAAACCATAAAACCGCTTTCCATCTTTTTATCATATGATTTTCCCCAAAATATAATGCGCATATCAACTGATTACTATTATTTTACCATACTTCCGGGGTAATACAATCATTATATTTTACGGTTTGGGAACTTTTATTCCGCTCTATTTATTCCCAATCCCAAGTTCTGTTTTCCCTTCCGTCATGACAGCAAAATATGGGTAATATCCTTCTTTTATCTATCTATACTTATATATCATACGCAGAAAAGCCGTAAAATCCAATGTGGGATTTTACGGCTTTCACTTCCGGATATTCTGACACTTCTCTTATCCTATTCATTCAAAGGACTTTTCCGCATAACCATTCTTAAAATACAGGATTAGCAAATCCCCTGCGCCGTCATCGCATCCGCCACCTTAAGGAAGCCTGCAATGTTCGCGCCTGCCACATAATTGCCTTCCATTCCGTACTTCTTTGCGGCATCGTCCAGGTTATGGAAAATATTCACCATAATGTTCTGCAATTTGCTGTCCACTTCCTCAAAAGTCCAGCTAAGACGCTCGGAGTTCTGGCTCATCTCCAGTGCGGAAGTTGCCACACCGCCTGCATTCGCCGCCTTGCCGGGTGCAAACAGCACGCCGTTTGCCTGCAGGTATTCGGTAGCATCCATCGTGGTCGGCATATTTGCGCCTTCCGCTACCGCGATACATCCGTTTGCCACCAATGCCTTCGCATCATCCAGCAAAAGTTCGTTTTGGGTTGCACAGGGCAGCGCCACGTCACATTTCACGCTCCATACACCCCTGCCTTCATGGTACTGTGCACTGGGCCTTGCCGCCGCATATTCGGTCAGCCTTGCACGTTTTACTTCTTTTACTTCCTTCAAAAGAGCCACGTCGATTCCTTCGGGATCGTATACCCAGCCCGTGGAATCGGATACGGTCACTACTTTTGCGCCAAGCTGCTGTGCTTTCTGGCATGCGTAGATTGCCACGTTACCGGAACCGGAAATGACAACGGTCTTACCATTGATGTCATGCCCGTTGCATTTTAACATTTCCGCAGTCAGGTACAAAAGACCGTAACCAGTAGCTTCCGTCCTTGCCAAAGAACCGCCGTAAGATAATCCCTTACCGGTCAGGACGCCTTCATACACGCCCTTAATCCTTTTATACTGTCCGTACATAAAGCCGATTTCCCTTGCTCCCGTACCGATATCACCGGCAGGAACATCCGTGTCAGCTCCTATGTACTTGCTTAACTCCGTCATAAAGCTCTGGCAGAATGCCATCACTTCCCTGTCCGATTTGCCCTTGGGGTCGAAATCGGAACCACCCTTGCCGCCGCCGATGGGAAGCCCTGTCAGGGAGTTTTTGAAAATCTGCTCGAAGCCAAGGAATTTAATGATTCCAAGGTTTACGCTGGGATGCAGCCTTAAACCGCCCTTGTAAGGTCCGATGGCGCTGTTGAACTGTACGCGGAACGCATTGTTCACCTGAACCTGTCCCTTGTCATCCACCCACGGAACACGGAACAGCAACTGACGCTCCGGCGTTACCAGCCTTTCCAAAAGCGCATCTTTCCGGTATGCCTCCTCATTTGCCTCAATGACCACACGGAGGGATTCCAATACTTCTTTTACCGCCTGATGGAATTCCGGCTGTGCGGGATTCTTTTCCACTACTAAATCAAATACCTCATCAACATATGACATTTTCCATGTCCTCCTTTATTGTTATCTGTTAACCGTCTGTCCCATAACAGTCATTCCTACGCCCAAAGGGCTTTCCTGCATGTCCACGTAATATTATATAATGCCGGAACTGATTGCACAAGACACTTTAGGCAATTAAACCGTAAAAGTTTTGTAAAAGATTTCCGCTGTTTTTTATACAAATTGTACAATAATACATGTATACAATCTATGGTGCTGTCAGAAAAGCACGCTTAAAGGCTCACAGGTATTTCTTCAACCGTTCGATATTTTTTTCCTCAAAATCCATCAGTTCCTTTGCAATTTCCAAAGAAAACATGCCCGCCCGCTCGTGGTGGTTCAATGCCTTGCACATATCGGTAATTCCCCGGTTGCTTCCCTGTATCATCAGTTCCGCAATATGGCTGGTACTCGTATTAAACAGCGTGTTGGAGTGGATTCCCCCTACCAGCATCATTTGGCTGACATTGTTCGTCCGGTAAGGCTCCGCCTTTCCCTCCAGGATTTTGTCCAGCGCCTTATTATGGATTTCCGAATATTTCAAGGATTGTCTGGATAACTGTACCGCCAAATCATCATCGTATACCTTTTCGCTGATGGTATCGATTGCCTTCATCGCCATCTCCGTATTTTTCTGCACTTCCCGCAGGATTTCCGCATCATCCCTCTTCATGTTTCTGTCTCCTTTTCTTTATTCCGAATCCGATTTTTCCATGCATGGAAAAAAGGTGCAGGCACACGTTCTTTCCGTGCCTACACCTTATATTTTTACCAATCAGATTCCATCTATACCTGTCCGCACCCGTATATGGAAAATATTTATTCCACAAAATCGGATTTCACGAAAGCCGTCTGCCCGTTATACTTCACCCTCGTCCAGCCGTCCGCCTGTTTCATCACAAGTTCCAGCTTATCCCCTTCATAAGCAAGACCCAGTTTCTCCCCGTCCTCGCTTGCCGATTTCCTGACATTAACGCTCGTCTTCACGGTTACGGTATCTCCGGTACCAGTGGATGAGGATGTGCTCTGTGTCTGGGTTTCTGCGGGTTTTGGCGTTTCCGCCGGTGTTGCGGCATTGCCGCCTCCGTCATTGGATGCCAGTTCCCCGGTTACTTTTTCCAGATATTCGCTCTTTATGAAAGCGTCTTTTCCCTCAAACGTGATTTTGCTCCATCCGTTTCCCCGTTCTTCCAAAAGGGGAAATTCATCGCCAACCTGTGCTTTCCCTACTTTATCCGCAGTTTCGCTGTCCGAACTTCTGACGTTTACCACCGAAGTCGCTTTTACCGTCGCTGCCACGCTCACCGGCGTCTCTGCCTGCGTTTCCTCCGGCGCCTGCGCCGTTTCGGTTCCGCCTTCTTCCGCTGCGGCTTCCTGTGCCGCTTCCTCCTGCTGTTTCACCGCTTCGTCCTCCGCCTTCGCCAAAGCCTCACCGACGGAAACATCAACCCGTTCCGACAAATCCGTCAGGTATGCCCTAAGTTCCTCATCGGAAGCAAGCATATCATTGTATTCCACCGTAATCCGGTTATTCAAATCTACCACGTCATCCTGTAAGGACACATCCGTGATGTACTGCAATTCAATGGAATTTACCACACCTTCATTGATGTAACACTCGCCGTTTTCATCGGTACAGACATAAAATGCCTGCATACCGGGTACCAGCCGTTCATACTCGGTAAACTTCATCTTTGAGTAAACATATGCGATATAAGAATCCTCTACCGGTCCCTTCTTCGTATAAACCGTCAGCTCCGGATAGGAATCAATGTATTTTCCCATTTCACGGATTCTTAACTTTTCCTTTTCTTCCATAAATTCATTAATGGAAACCACGGTATCCACATCGCCCTGCGCCACCGCTTCATAATACCTGCTGATTAACGCGTTGACTTCCGGATAAGCATTTTCCTCCAGTTCAAGCTGGGGCACCGCTTCCGTCTCCTGCGCCTGCTCCTGGATGGGTTCCACTTTCTGTCCGGGGATATCCGTCATCTGCGCCTCTACTTCCTCTGCAGCCTTCCGGTTTGCACCGACCGCCACAAAAACCGTTACCGCGACACAGACCAAAAGGATTACCGGCATCACAATCTTGGCATGTTCCGATATCCATTCCCTCATATCCTCGATTCTGTCCCTAATACTCCTATTGTCCATAGATGATAAATATCCTTTCCATCCTTTCCGCATTACCTTCAGAGTGATGTAATGCACCCGGCAGGAATCGAACCTGCATTAAAGGCGTCGGAGGCCTCCGTTCTATCCATTAGACTACGAGTGCATAAAAAATATTACTTATTCAAATATTACAAATTTGTTACATCACTCTGAACATAATATCACATTCGCATCGGATTGTCTAGTGTACTTTTTGGAAATCCTTAAAAAATTTTTTCCAGTTTTCTATTTTTACCGGAAAAGTGATAAACAGAATTCGTCAAAACATCTTCCGGTTCCACCTGCGTGGCATTGATTTCGCAGACCATTTTCCAAAGTCCGAAGGCATCCTCCCCTTTTCCTTCCGGGACTAATATGACTTCGTGGATGGAACTTGGCAGGACATAAAAACCGCACCCGAACGTATCCGCAATCCGTTCCAGCACCCCTTCATAAAGCAAGACTGCCGCACCGAACAGTTTTTCCCGGTTACCCAGCACATACATTTTGGATTTTAGCCCGTTTCCGTCCCCGGCGGCACTGAAAAGCCCGCCGTCACCCGACCGGTCATCTTTTTTCCCGCAGGTATCCCGCACAAAAATTTCCTGCATCATCTCCTCGATGGAAAGCAGGCGGGGCGGCAGAATGCGCGGCGTGTTCTTCCCCGCATCTTTTAACAGCCGTTCTTCCGTAATATTCCAGACATTTAAATGACTATTGTATACCAATATGGTGGCGCTCTCCATCCCCGCTTTTGGTACATGGCAGTAGAATGTAACCGCCATGTCCAGGAAACGGATATGGGGTACCTGTCCCAGCAGCTCGCGGTTATTTTCGTAACTGATGAGTTTATATACCACCCGGTCCTTCATGATACCGTAATCGAGAAAAAATCCGATGTCCATATTTCCCTCCAGTCGGCTTTCTTCATAAATGTGGTACACTTCTTCCATGACCCCGCCAAAGGTCCCGCCCTTCTCATATGTCTCATACAGCCCGTCCAAATATATGTTCGGCGAAACATTCCTCCCTTTTTCCGTAACCATGATACCATGCAGAACCACCCCATTGTTTTTCACGGTTTCCTTTATACTCACGTTTACCCCTTCCCCCGCGTAAAGAGCGAGGTTCTTTTTTACTTTGCCGCAAAATTCCATAATCTCCATTCTTCTACCTCCCATTTGTTTTTATATACCCGCGCGCCGGGCACCCGTCAGCTCTGCTGACATCCTTCCTTGGGGTGCCCGTGTGAAATCGAGCAGGGGAAATCTTTTCCCCTGCTCCGCGTGCCCCATGCGCCGCATAGCGGCATAATTCCTCTGCATGGGGCTGCGCATAAAAAAAGACAACAGAAATCACTTTCCATTGTCTTATCAGGCTATATCGAAACAATACTTACAAAACCTACTTATACCCTTGAGAGATATTCTCCTGTCCTCGTATCGATTTTAATTACGTCACCCTGATTTACGAATAAAGGAACATAAACCGTTGCCCCGGTTTCCACCACGGCAGGCTTGGAAGCGCCGGTTGCGGTATCGCCCTTAAAGCCGGGCTCCGTCTCCGTAATCTCCAGTTCCACGAACAGCGGCGGCTCGATTGCGAATACGCTCCCATTGTGGGAACACATCTTCACCATTTCATTTTCTTTCACGAATTTGAGCGTATCGCCAACCGAATCCGCATTCAGGGCTATCTGCTCATAATTCTCAACATCCATGAAATTGTATAAATCACCGTCCGAATATAAGTACTGCATATCTTTCCGATCAATACGTGCCTGCGGGCATTTTTCCGTGGGGCGGAACGTTTTCTCCACCACACCGCCGCTCTTAATGTTTTTCAGTTTCGTCCTTACGAACGCAGCTCCCTTTCCGGGTTTTACGTGCTGGAATTCAATAATCTGGAAAATATTATTATCTAATTCAATCGTAATACCATTCCTGAAATCACCTGCAGAAATCATAAAATATTCCTCCTCAAATTTTTCACGTTATCATTCTCATCTAGTTTATACTAAAAAGATGCATTTTTCAACTACTTTTTCAAACAAAAATCAATTGCTTCCAAATATCCTTCCAGGCCGTGCCCGTAAATCTGTTTGTCACACACGGGAGCCGTCACCGAAACCTTGCGGAAATCCTCTCTTTTGGTAATGTCGGAAATATGGATTTCCACCTTCGGCACCGTGATGCTGGCAAGGGCATCCCGGATGGCATAGCTGTAATGGGTAAAAGCGCCCGGATTGATGATAATGCCCTCCGTACCGTCAAAATAAGAATCCTGAATCCGGTCAATGATGGCACCCTCATGGTTGCTTTGGAACACTTCAATCTGGCAGCCCGTCTCCTGTCCCTTTTTGGCAATCATCCCCAACAGGTAGTCATAATCCTGGGTGCCGTATACGCTTTTTTCCCGGATTCCCAAAAAATTCAGGTTCGGTCCGTTTATCACCAACAATTTCATCCTTTTCCCTTCCTTCCCGTCCGCGCCTTCCCTCTTCCGTCTTTCTTCCAGTTTTTCCCCGATTTCATCCAAAATTCCGTCGTATTCCCTGTCGTCCACATCGACTGTGATATCCGCCGCATCTTCGTACACACCGGAGCGTTCTTCCAACAGTTTCCGCACTTTTTCCTCCGGATGCTCTCCGCGCAGCAGGGGCCTTGTCGTATCGGAAGCCAGCCGTTCACACACCGTCTCCGCCCGAACCCTGAGGTAAACCACGGTTCCGAGCTGTCTTAACAGTTCCCGGTTTTTTTCACGCAAAGGCAGCCCGCCGCCCGTGGCTATAATCCTCCCGTCCGGCTCCCCAAGCAGCTTTTCCAGGCATTCCGTTTCCATGTCACGGAATCCTTCTTCCCCAAACCGTCCAAAAATCTCCGACACCGTCATCCCGTTTTGTTTCTCGATCCATTTATCCGTATCCGTCACGGTTCTGCGCAGCCGGTAGGAAAGCCGTACCGCCGTACTGCTTTTACCGCTTCCCATAAATCCGATAAATATAATATTATCCTTCATTTAGATACCCATTTCTCCCTTCATCCTGCCGTACACTGCAAGCGCGTCCTCCTCCGGCACGGTAATGCCGTTCCAAAGCTCATAGGCAATGACGCCCTGGTATAACAGCATCTTTAAGCCGTGGAATGCCTGTCCGCCTTCCGCACGCACAAGCGACATGAATTTCGTTTCCGACGGACGGTAAATCAGGTCAAACCCCGTATGAATCTTTTGGTAAAATCCCACATCCCCGATAACCACATCCTCCACATGGGGATAAAGTCCCACGCTGGTTGCCTGTATGGCAAGGTATTTCCTGTCTGCCGGTATCTTTCCATGGTCCCGTGTCCGCATAGGCACAATGCATTCCCTGCCGGATGCGCGGTTTACCTCCTCCGCAACCTGCCATGCCTTTTCCGGCGTCCGGTTTAACAGGTATACCTTTGCCGCCTGTTTGGATGCGCAAAGGAATGCTACCGCCCTTGCCGCCCCTCCGGCGCCTAAAAGTATGATTTCCTCCCCTTCCAAACGGATTCCCTCGCTGCACATGGCACGGTACAATCCCATCATATCGGTATTATAACCTTTGTATCCGCCATCCGTCCGCACCAGGGTATTGACCGCCCCAATCTGCGCCGCCATCCCGTCCACCGCCTTTAAACAGCCGGTGACTTCTTCCTTATAAGGCACCGTCACATTCAGTCCGAGAATATTCAGCGCATACGCCCCTTCCACCGCCCTGCCCAACTGTCCGTGCTCCACATGAAAAGGAACGTAAACCAGGTTACGTCCTTCTTTTTCCGCCAAAGTATTGTGTATGACCGGCGACATGGTATGTTCCACCGGATTGCCGATTAAGCCGCACAGTCTGGTATGCCCGTCAATCTGCCGCATCCGCTACCGCCCCTTTCCGCTGTTTTCTTTTTTATTCTACTTATTTTATTTATTTTTCTTATTATTAAAATTATCAGAATTGTTAAAATACTGCTTCTTATAAAAATAAAGTACGATTTTCTCCAAATACCGTTTGAGAACAATCTGTATTTCTTCCTTCGGATGGATGGGTTTCACAAGAAATGTACGTATCCCCGCCTTTTTTGCTCCCCATATGTCGGTAAATAGCTGGTCGCCCACAAACAGCGTGTTTTTCCTGTCCGTGTGCATCCGCTCCATCGCCCGGAAATAATTGGCGGTGGAAGGCTTCCCAGCTTTAAAGATATATGCAGCCCCCACCGCATCGTTAAACTTTTTCACCCGCGGTTCCTTGTTATTGGACAAAAGCATAATCCGGTAGCCGGTTTCCGTTAAACGCCGGAACAGAGCTATGCTCCTTTCATCCGCAGGCGCCCCATGGGGAACAAGCGTATTGTCGATATCGAAAATAATCCCACGGTACCCCTGGGCATACAATCCCCCGTAATCAATCCCATAAGCGGAATCCACATATTCATCCGGATAAAATCTCTGAAACATCCTGTGTCCTGCCTTACCATTTTGAATTTAAACCCTGTCCTTAAAGCGTATTTGAAACTTCTTTTCCGCAATTTTCAAACACGCTCCCATCCGACCTTATTTATCCAACACTTTTTTCAGTTCATCCATAAACGTGTTGATATCCTTAAATTCCCTGTACACGGAAGCAAACCTGACATAAGCCACCGCATCCAAATCCTTTAGCTTATTCATCACCAGCTCACCCACAACCTGGCTGGAGAGTTCCCGTTCTTCCATATTAAAAATTTCCGTCTCCACTTCCTCCACCAAACGGCTGATTTGGTTTGCACTCACCGGACGTTTATGACACGCCCGTAAAATGCCCGCCTCTATCTTGGAGCGGTCATATGCCTCCCTGTTGTTATCCTTCTTAATGACAATCAACGGGATTGTATCAATTTTTTCATACGTCGTAAAACGTTTGCCGCATACGTCGCAAACCCTCCGGCGCCGGATGGAATTATTATCCTCCGCCGGCCTGGAATCTATCACTCTTGTATTGTCATGTCCGCAAAAAGGGCATTTCATGCTTTCCTCATTTCTGCGCTGCTTTCCGTGCATACCGGGTTTGCGGTTGCAGCGCAGACACAAACCTGTTTCTTCTATCCAAAAACAACCCGAAAACAAGTACCATTCCTTACTTCCGCAGACTAAACTGCTCCACCTCCCCGTTCAGCGTAATTGCCTGTGCCGAAAGCTGTTCACTGGTAGCGGAAGTCTGCTCCGCCGTTGCCGAATTGGCAGTTACCACCCTGGAAATCTGTTCCACGCCTTTCTCGATTTCCTTCACGGATACCGCCTGCTTATCGGATGCCGTACGGATTTCGCCCACACCCATAAGAATATTGTCCAGTTCGTCCATTACTTTATTCATGGAATCCGCGGTTTCCTCCGTAATGTCGTTTCCTTTGCTTATTTCCGCCAAAGACGCCTCAATCAACTGTTTTGTCTTTACGGCAGACTGTGCGCTGTCCTCTGCCAGTTTCCGGATTTGTTCCGCCACCACCGCAAAACCCTTACCGGCTTCCCCTGCCCGCGCCGCCTCAATGGCAGCATTTAAGGAAAGAAGGTTTGTCTGGGAGGCAATATCTTCAATATCCGCGATAATATTATTAATTTCCTGGGAAGTATCCTTAATAGATTCCATGGCGCGCATCAGGTCTGCCATCTTCCTCCTGCTGATATCGGCTTCCCCGCCCACGCTTTTCGCATTATCATGCAGTCTGTCCGTGGCACGGCTGTTTTCCTCCACTTGCGCGGTTACGTCCGTTACCGTCGCAAGAAGCTGCTCAACGGCGGACGACTGGTTCGCCGCGCCTTCTGCCAACACCTGTGCGGAATTGGCAAGCTCCGTGGAACCGGATGCCACCTGGTCCGCCACGCTTTGGATATTGCCCAAAGAATTGCTGATATTGACCACCATGTCCCTAAGCTGGGTGAGTAACGGCTCATAATCACCCACATATTTTTCCCGGCATTCGGAACGCACGTCAAAGTTCCCGTCCTTAAATTCCGAAATGATACGGTACAGGTCATCGATAATCATTTTCAGGGAAGAAACGGTGATGCGGAAACACTCCGCCAGTTCCCCCAGTTCATCGTCGGAATCATAGGTAATCTGCACACTGAAATCACCCTGGGACATCCGTTTTGCCGCATCCTCCAATTCCTTAACCGGCTGCACCAGTGAAAATATGACGGAACCCGAAACCTTCAACACCAAAATAAGGTTCCCGACGGCAATCACCACCAAAACACCGATTGCCACCATCCGCGCCGTCGGATACTTACTCAGCAGGCTCATCCCCAATATCCCCACGATTACCGTAAGTATGTATGCGGCCAGTATGGAGCCGAATACCGCCATGATTTTTTCCTTAATCTTCTTGCCCTTTAACTTTTCTTCTATCATTTTTCCAATCTCCTTTGGCAAACGGTATGCGGCTTCTTACCATGCCGCTTGTTTCCCTTTGCATTTTTCCTGAATATTTTATTCATTGTATCAAAATATATGTCTCCGGGCAATAATGAAACGGAAAAATTATGAAAATAATGCTGTCAGTTTGTTAAGATTTTCTTATCCAGCCTTTCTATTATTTCCCTGATGACACCCTCCCCGCCCTTTGCGGCGGCAACGTATTTGGCGGCGGCTTTTACCTGCGGGACGGCGTCTGCCGGACAGCAGCCGAACCCGACCATTTGAATGACTTCCAAATCGTTTACGTCATCCCCCACATAAACCACATCCTCAAGCCCGATCCGGTACTGCCTGCACAATTCCTTTATTGCCGACGCCTTATCCCTGCAGCCCGGTTTGTAGATATCCAGCTTTAATTTCTCCACACGGCGCCGGTTCAGTTCCACGTCCTCCCCTGTAATGACTCCCGTAAGAATACCCTTTTCCCGTAAAAACGAAAATCCCATGCCATCCTTCGTATTGAATTTTTTCAGTTCATCGCCATGTTCCGAATAATACATGCCGCCGTCCGTCAGGCAGCCGTCACAGTCCGTCAGGAACATCTTCACCCCGGACGGCATATCCCGTTCCTCTGCCCCAAACCCTTTCCGCTCCATCAATGCCCCGACAATAACCCAATCGTCCGGCTCATCCAGTTCGTATGCCGTGTCTTCTTCCATCTCATAAGTCTTTATGTTTCCTGATATGCGGTTTTGGTATGTTAACAGATTTTCTTTGGATGTAATATAGAACGCACCGTTTTCCATTAAATATCCGTCAAATTCCTGCCGCCTCGGACGGTGGAATACGTCATAATTTACCGGAACCGCCGTCCTGCCGTCCTCCCGCCAAAGAAACCGGCGCTGTCTCACCACGGATAACACGCTGTCCGTATCCGGCTGCCGGAAAAGGGCAAATCCCCCTTCCAAGTCCGAAGCCCTTAACATCGGCGACGTCGCCTGTACCAGTACGATATTGTCAAACCCGTACGCCCCGGCAAACTCAAGCATCGCCGTCTCCGTGGATGCCCGGTCGTCTGCCGATTGTCCGGAACGGTCCACTACCCTGATTTTCTCCCAAATTCCTTCCCCCGCTTCCTGCCGGAAACCTTCCGCCACTTCGCGGATCTTTGGACTGTCCGTGGCAATGTAAACCAAGTCAATGTCCTTACACTCACATGCCGCTTTTGCCGTCCAGTATAGCAGCGGCCTGCCGCAGATTGGTTTAATGTTTTTCAGGGGGATGGATTTACTCCCGCCCCTTACGGGAATGAATGCTATGTTCATGCTTCACCGACTCCTCATTATAATATTTGGGCAAAACTTTTAGTTTTGTTTTATCCACTTTTTGCCTTATCCATTTTATTTTTTACTTTTCCCCCATAAAACAGCAATGTAATCACGGCACAACCACACAAATAAAACAACAATGCCTCCCACTCTTTTTCCAGCCATACGTTTACAAAATAGAAAAATACTATTTCAACACAGATATAAAGAAAATTTTTTACCCATTTAACTTGAAATTTCTTAACAAAATAGCGTTCCGCAGACAAATACCAAAGTAATAATGTAAATATAGATGCCACCGAAAACGCCTTTGGCGTATGAAAGAAATAATATCCTGTATAATTTAATACCATACCCGTCAACAACATAATAGTTGAAATAACAAAATAATATTTCAACTGATTTAACACTTTATAGTACGTAAAAATAATTAAGTTAATACAACTGGATACCGCCACTCCAGGTAAAATAATTTTAAGATATTCCAATGCTCCGGCATAATCTGGCAAATACCAGTTAATGAACCAAACAAGTGGATAATAAGCCGCAGTCAAAAAGAATACAACTATGGAAATCATTGCCATAATATCAGAAAACTTTGACACCGCATTACGTTCTTCCAACCTTTTCAGGCTTGGCAGCATCACTGTGGAAATGGCATTTATAACTAACGAAATCATTCCTGTAATACTGTAAGAAAAAGCATATAAAGAATAAATTTCTATATTAAATAAAATTTCAACCATTTGACTGTCTAATACAAAAACAAAATGGGACACCTGAAATGCTGCCGTCAGTAAAATACCTGCGGAAAAATACCTGCGGATATCCGCCTTCTGTGACCGTAATGAAACAGCCTTTCCAAAAGTTATATCCCTGTATGTAACTACATAATACACCATCAATGCCGCATCCACCAAAATAACCGAAAAAATATAAACATATCCATTAGCAAGTTCCGCTTTCCAATTTGACAATATCATTATCACCAATAATGATGTGACCTGCATAACCGCCTGCATAACATTCCGGACTGTCAACTCCCTGAAACGCATTACCGCCTGCGAAATAAATTTGTAATAGGTTGATACATTTATAAAAAATGCATCAATCCCAATCATACAAAAAATATAACGCTCCATTCCGCCCAAAAAGCAGAAAGCCATCCCTGCTATCGTCAAAAAAACCAATATTTGAAATAAAATAAAAAATCTTGAAGTCCTCCGAAGTTTTGTTTTATCCAAATCTTCATACTTCTGTCCTGCATGAAGCAGGAGAACCCCGTCTGGGAATCCAAAATGAAACAACATTGCATATACTAAGTATAAGGTAAACATTTTGTAATATCCGTAATCAGTAACTCCCAAAAGCCGCGGTGCCAATAGCCACACCAACATTTTCGAAAAAAGCAATGCCATATTTCCAAAAACAACTAAAAAAATCCCGCCTATCGTACTTCCCTTTATTTTCCTAACCAGTTTCAAAATCAATGTTATTTCAACGTCCCTTCAATTCCAGCCTTTTCGTTCTTCTATTCTTCCACATCCGCAAAACATTTACAATGATAAGCAATTATAAACATTCCCATTAAAAACGCCGTTGTATATGGTTCCACCAAACTATGTACACACCATCCGAAAAAGGCTATGGAAATAGCTTTTACTGCTTCACTGTTCCTGTACTTCCACAACTTATTTCCAGCCATTATGATAATGCATATCCAAAACAGCAAATAAACGATTCCGCCTTGATGCAGAATCTCCATAAGTTGGTTATGCGAATGCACTGCCCAAAAATAATGCATTTTACGATCTTCGTCATATTCCATTCCGTATCCTACTAAAAATGAATTTAAAATAAGTCCCAGTTCCGCATTCCACACTGTTACCCTGGCTTCCAGTGACCTCCATTTCCCAAGAAAGTCATCAATCAGCCAACGAAACAGGTTTTGCATCTTTAAGACTATGATAAATATAAAAAAAAGGATCTGTATCATCCAATAACTGAAATAATTAAATATTTCAGTCCTTTTTCGGAATATCAGGTATACCACCGCCATCAGTAGCAATGTAATCACAATCCCTCCTGACCAAACCAACAATGCTGAGAAAAAAACAGCCGCCGTCAGCAAATATACCCTTATTTTTTTTCCACTGTAACTTTTATAAAGATACGCAAACATTAATGCTGGCAGAAAATATCTTGTATGCGTATTATAATATCCCAAAAACCAATTTAAGGTATATTTTGCCGACCGGTACAATCCGTCAGGAAATAATATTTCCGTCAACAAATTGATGTATATAATCAGTTCAAAACAAAACAACTGCGTTTCCAAAAATGCGGCTTTTCTGTCCTCAATCATATCATACAGCAATACAACACTTAAAATTGAAAACGCATTTACAATACAACTTTTTAGGTTTCCCTGCCAAACCAAAGTATTTAAAAATAAATACACTTCCATAATGACAAATGCCATAACCAGTTTTGTACACCTTTTCCTGAATAAGAAATACCAAATAAATATAATGGTAAAAGAAAGGATTCTCCAACCGTTAATCACAAAATCCAAAATTCCAAACTGTTCTAAATATCCTATTTTCAAATGCGGAAATGTCAGAAAAAAAATGAATACCCTATATAATAAATTTTCTGGCAGTTTGATAACAAATATATTTTTTTTCCGGTTCATATTTACAGTCCCATATAAACAGTTTCTATTTTTTCCACCGTTTTCCGTATATCATACTCTTTACTATTTACATGATTCATTGAGACATTCCTATTTGCCTTTACACGGAATTTCATAATTTCTTCTGCCCATTTTTCTGCCCCTTCATTCAAAGATAGAAAACTGACATAATCCGTACACTGCACTTCCCTTGGAATACTATCAGAAAGCACACATGGAAGTCCTGATGCCTGCGCTTCCACTGCAACAATCCCAAACCCCTCATATTTTGATGGCATAACCAAAACATCCATTGCCTGCAATATGCAGGAAACATCCCTGCGCTCCCCGGCAAAAATAACTTTTCCCTCCAAATTGCTTTGCGAAACTAACAATTCCACATCCTTTCTTCCGTCTCCTTCCCCAACCAACAATAGTTCCACATTACATATATCAGCCAATTTCCTAAAAACCTCAATTAAAAACCGATGATTCTTTTCCGGCGCAAACCGTCCCACATGTCCAATTATAAAATTGTCCCCCAAATGATACTGCATACGGATTTTATCTCTTTCATGCTGACAGAACACAAATTTTCCAAAATCAATACCATTATAAATTATTTCAACACACCGAACATATTTGGAAGAAAAGATCCATTCTGCCGCCTTTTGGGAACATGCCAATTTTTTGTCTGCAAACCTGCATACGATTTTCCTGCAAACCATATACGCTGCTGCCCTGACTTTACCGTTACGATAGTCGCCACTCGCATGTGAATGCGCAATTACTTTACGTCCTAATAATTTCGATACTAAAAGATATTCTAATGCCGAAGCCGGATTTGACATATGGACATGTATGATTCGGTACTCAGGATGCTCTTTCAGCAGCTTAAGAAAACGAAAGACCCTTTTTATACGTTCCAATAATTTAGGACTTAACTCTTTTCCCATTGCATACTTCTTTCCTCCAAGTTTCCTAATTTCCTCCTCATAAAACTCCTGCACATCCCTAAAAACTATAAAATCAAATTGGATATTTCTTGCAATAACATGGCGGTAAACATTAATTACAAAACTTTCAATTCCACCGCTTCCCAGCTTCCCTATGACATGCAGTATCCTCGTCGGCTGTTTTTTCATCCTTCTCCCTTTAACCCTGTTCCGTATTATGATATTTCAGCTTGTCCCTCTGCTCCTGCTCAATCGGAAGAATCTCTTGTTTTTTCATGGTCATTGCCCTGTAAACAGCATCAAAGTCACGCACAAGCCTGCGCATTCCATCCGGTTCCAAAGAAGCCGCATGGTCTGTTCCTTTCCATGTACGGTCCAGCGTATAATGTCTTTCAAATACTTCCGCACCTAAGGCATACGCCGCAATATCTACTGCAATTCCCAAATGATGACCAGAAAATCCTATCTTCTTCACTCGTCCCCCATACTGTTCCTTCATCCGCTTTAATTCAAGAAGGGATACATCCTCAAAAGGCACCGGATATCCTGATACACAATTCAATATCGTCAAATCCCTGTTTCTTCCATTTTTTTCAAAAAGATCCACGATTTTTTCTTCCTCTGCAAGCGTTGTCATTCCAAAAGAAACCTGGATTTCCCCCTCATAATTTTTACAAAGCCAGTCCAGCATTACATAATTGTTATTGCTCGCAGAAGGTATCTTTATAAAAACCGGATGAATGGAGGCAATTTCCTTTGCCGAAGTTAAATCCCAAACAGACGTGGAATATTCCACTCCCATCTCCTCACACCATTTCTTCAACTGTTTATGCTGTCCCAGGTCAAATTCTAAAAACTCCCTGTGTTCCCCGTAACTTTCCCCGTATGAGTGATACGGGTTCGGGTGGGGAGCATTATACTGTTCCACCGAAAACAATTCCTTATTACACCGCTTTTGGAACTTAACGGCATTTACTTTACAAAACGCCGCAGCAATCTCTATCATTTCCTTGGCAACTTCCATCGATCCCTTATGATTACATCCAATCTCCGCAATCATATATGCTTTCTTATACATATTACCCTTCCCTAACACATGACTATATTCATGGCATCAATTTGTTTGCTATCTATCACCTTCCAGTGGAATCATATTAAATTTAAACTCCGTCAAAAATTTTTCATTCAAGTTAATCTTTTTTTTCGCAAGTGCTGTTTCAACAGCACTTGTACATAACCCTATGGCATAATCAAATTCAATGCCCAAAATCATCAACAGCTCACTCGGATAGGTTCCCTGCAATACCGTTACATTTTCCATAGAATATTCCGACGTATCCCGTGGATGTACCTTCAAGTTTATATGTCCATATTTGGAATAAAATTCCACTATCTGCCCATATATCCCGATTTTTTCTTTTTCAGAAATATATCCGTCCTCTGATAAAGGCTGCGTAAAAATAACGATAAATGCATTTTCTTCCAAATATTCAATTTCCTTCTTTTCTGCATCCCCCGTAAAAATGGAAACTAATTTCTCAAGATCCGCCCTATTTAAAAACGTAACGCTTTCCCTCAACGAAAACGGAACCAACATAGAATGTAAATACTTTGGAAATCTACCGGGTTCCTGAACAAAAATTGTGTCCAGTTTACCTGTTCTCCAAAATTCTGTTTGGTTTCCATATAATTTTTTGAGCAGGATATACCATTTGCCCTCATCCGGCGTCATAAACTGGGTCGCACCTTCTTCCATAAAAACCGCTTTGTACGCATACTTAAAATACAGACTGGCAGGATATGTAACTTTTTGGTGATTCCATGAACAATTCACTAAAAGATACTCACCTAGTTTTGTATCCAACTCTTTCATTACCTTATTCATCACACATATATTTTGAATATTACTGATACCGACCGCCCTATGAAACCTTGTGTGCTTATTAATTACAACATTTCCTATATTATACTGATCTAACTTCCTGGAAATCCCATAAAAATTATTCAGGTTCTTTTTTTCCGGCGAAAACATAACTATATAAAAATCTTCATAATTTCCTATGCCCAAAATAATACATACAGAAACCAATACATTATATACGGAACTACACGTAAAAATTGTTTTCTTGCCATATTCCTTTATATATTTTACTACCTTATCCACGTTTTCCATCCCTTATACAAGCAACGCCTTTATCCCCAGCATTCGGGGAACCATATAATCCCCTTTTGGATTATCCCCCACATGAATGATTTCCCCATGTGCTATCTCCAAATCCTTCAACAACAGCCGGAATAACCCGCCGCCCCTTTTGGTACAGTTTCTTTCACTGGACAGATAAAGCCTTTGATATCCCCGGTACCCGCACTGATCCAAAATGCGCACCACCGATTTTTCATCCAAATACATATCAGATGTTAAAACAATATTTTTCCCTTTTTCCACCAAACCATCAAATATTCTTTTCATCTCTAAATCCGGCTTACAGGCATTTATTTCTTCTTCCACTTCCATTCTTTTGAGTTTTTCCAAATCAATATCCGTACTACCCGCCTGTGCCAATGCCTTTCCCAAATTGGCATATATGTCATCAAAGGTTATTTCCCCTTGCTTTTTTTCTTTTTTCGCTTTCCGCTCCGCATCCATTCTTTTTTTCCCGAAATTACCGATTATGGCAGCGCATTCTCTCTCATACCGTTTTCCCACTCGCTCAAAAATAACCTGCGGACTGTTTGTATCCCTGTATATCAGCGTATCAAAGATATCAAAGGACACAATTCCGTAAAGCTCCAAACTTCCTGATTTTTCCTTTCCCCTTCCATCCAAAAAGTAAATGGCTGTCCTCAATACTTTTTTTGCAAGCGCTTTAAGCATTTCCACCGTATCCTTCCTGTTTCATATCCGCATTTTTTACCCATTCGTCATACTCTGCTAAAAAACCTTCATACTCTTTTGATTTTCTGGAAGTGCCTGTCAGTACAATGGTATCCTTATACCGAGAAAAATCAACATCCAAACGTTTTTCGCTTCCACTAATGACACAATAACTAGCCAATTTTACCATACCATCCCGCTTTTTTTCCACTATCGTCTCTTTTACCAGTTTCGCCGTCCATCCGGTATCTACGGAATCATCTACAATCAAAACATTTTTATACGGTTTGTTTATTTCCTGGTAAAACCTTTCTGTCAAAACCATGTCACGTTTATCATTTTTTTCATGAAATGCATACATCCATTTTGATCCGAGTATCCGGTCAAGCGTCTTCTGAGGAATAAGTTTAATGATTCCCTTCAAAACATCCTTGGCACCGCTTGCCGGTCTGCTGACCAAAACATCCACCATAGGACACCGAAAATAATCCGACAACGGTTTTGCAAACAGATAACCACTTTTTGCCACAAACACAAGCAAATCCGGCCAGTAAGAACCGGCTATGTCTTCCGCCCAACGGTAACAGTCGCCATATATTTCTTCCATGTTTTTATGAATATATTCCATCTGCTGCAATATCCTTTCCGTTTTTCAATACGCCCCATCCCCCCGGAACACCGCCGGCACCGTCTTCACAATCAGCCGCAAATCCGTCCAAAGCCCCATATCCTCAATATACTTAAGATCCATTTCCACCCATTCGTCCCACTCCACGTTCGCCCTGCCGCTGATCTGCCAGTAACAGGTCAGTCCCGGCTGTACAAGCAGCCGCTGCTTTTGGTAGGCATCGCATTCCTCCATCTGGAACGTCAGAATCGGTCTGGGACCCACGATGCTCATGTCGCCCTTCAGCACATTAAGAAGCTGCGGGAGTTCATCAATACTGTACTTGCGGATAAACCGTCCCACCTTCGTGATGCGCGGATCGTTTTTTATCTTAAACGCGTGACCCGACTGCTCGTTCTGCTCCTGCATCTGCTGGAACAGCTCCTCCGCATTTTTGCACATACTGCGGAATTTGTACATTTTAAAGGGCTTCATGTCCTTTCCGGCACGGTACTGGGCGAAAAACACCGGTCCCCCATCCGTAAGGAACACCGCCAGCGCCGTAACGGCGAAAACAGGCGATAACAGGAGCAACGCCGCAAAAGAAACCACGATATCAAACCATCTCTTTATTATAATATATCCTGCCGGCTTCTTCCGGTATATTTCCCGGTAGCCTAAGCTGCCATTTTCTTTTCTTTTCTGCATTCCCATCTTCTTTAACGGGTACCGCCACAGGACTGCGGCGGTACCCTTACCCCACACCCGGTTTTTACATAAATTAAATATCATACTAAGATTCCGTCTGCCACTGTACTCAGGCATACGCCTGTAATTCCGTCATTACCTGGATACGGCAACAAATGCCACCGCACCCGAATTGGTAAGGTTCAGGACCACATGGTCTTCCCTGATTTCCACAACTTCCACGTCTATCCATGCACCGTTTACATACTGCCTTACAACAACTTTCGTATTGGCATTTAAACCTTTCAGATAGAAATTAATGGTAGCCACCTTATAGTTGGCGCCGGGGAAACTGATATCAATGACATTCAAAAGAGTTCCCTCAAGGGCTGCCGCCTGTGACTTCGCGCTTTCCGCCTCGCTCTTGTTTACCTTTGACAAGGTAGCGGTCAGGTTGGTCGCAACACCGTTAATGATGATTTTTCCTCCCTGTCCCACCGGCACGGCATTCTCCACTCCGGGAGTGGAAATCACCGTATTGTTATAGTATTCCCCTGCAGACATTCCACGCTCCGCCGCTGCCTGCTGGTCCGTGCCGGACGCAAATCCTTCCGCATAAATCGCACCTGCGGAGGGACTGGTAGCTGCAAAAACCGTCGTGGAAGTGAACAGCACTCCAATACCGAGTAACGCAATAAACTTTTTCACTGGCATATACCTCCTTTCCTAATATTAACCTCTTTGCTCCCTAAGTGTGGTTTATATTAACATACAGAATGTTAATACCTCAATTTTTATCCAAAATCCCTGTTTTAACCGGAATTCCCCAACCATGCCCCGGCCCGTATCCACATCCGGGTCAGTCCAAAATTACCCTGTTGATTTTGCCTGCCGCATCACCGATTAAGGCGCCGCATACCACATACTGCCTGTCGTCTACCATGGTTCCGTCCAATGTCACAAGGAAATGGTACGGCGTTAAGTCATCCCACCCCTCCCGCTGGTTCTTCCCCATCTCCCGCAGGCCAAACAAATCCTCCAAATAACTTTCACAGCCCGCATAAGTGGTATAATCATACCGGCGTAAAATATCGCTGCCTTCGTCATAATATGCCGAAAATACCGCATAAGTCAGCACGTTGTCGGGCAAATACAGATAAAATTTATCGTGTTCCCCAAAAAAATCCGGGTTTTCAAATAAATGCAGGTCTGAAAAAAGACTGTCTTCCCCTCCGTCCTTCCCGTGGATAATCGTATTAAAATCGCACATATTCATCATGTTCGGCATTTCGGTATAAAACGCGCCGGCTTCCCCTTCCTTCCCGTCCGCCGTATGGGTTATGTAATAGTCATCGGATACCGGACTTTGCAGCACCGGACCGTCAATATCCGTCCCCGGCACATACAGCCATGCGAAGATATCGGGATTTTCCGTCTTTAAGACTTCAAAATCAATATGCCCGTCCGCCGCCGTTTCATGGGCAAGGCCGGTCTGCGGTTCCGTCTCCGCTGCGGCTTCCTCTCCGCTTTCCTCGTTTTCCTCTCCCGCTTCCTGCGCGTCCGTCTCCGCACTGTCCTTATCCAGTTCCGCGTACTTGCCGCCGGCTTCCCCGCATCCGGCAAATACCATGGACAGCAGCACTATGCATGACGATATGAAAGTCGCTTTTTTATCCAATCGGTTCATCGCTCCTGTTTCCTTTCTTCCCTTATTTACTCTTTCCATTTTTTATTTCTTCCCCTATTCCTGCGTATCCACCGGTTCATAAAATATATCCAAAATCATATCATAGAGCACGTCCTCGTCCACATAAAATTCCTCGAACTTCTCCCCCATAATCGTTTCCCCTTCCAGCGAGTAAAACCTGCTCTTGTCAAAACGGTAATCCAACGCCGTGGATGCCAAATATGCCACTTCATCCACCGTCACGTCCGTCACCATCTGTTTCGTGATTTCCTGGTACATCTTTACCGGCAGGGTAATATCCTTAGCGGTCTGCGCCTTTGCCTTTTGGATAAATTCCCCCAAAAACTGCTGCTGCCGCTTCAACCGCATATCCGCAGAACCATCCACTTTCACGTCACGGAACCGGACGTAAGAATATGCCTTTTCCCCGTCCAAGACCACATGATCCCCTTCATGGATGATAATCTTCCCCTTCTCCTTTCCCTCAAACGCTACCCCCACATCCTCCAGCGCCGTCAGCTCTATGCCTCCCAAAAGATCCGTCAGGGAAATTACGGCATCCATGTGTACGGCGGCATATCCATGCACCGGCAAGTTGTAAAATAACCGCTGCACCGCCTTTAACTGGTATTCGCAGCTTTCCTCCACCCCGTTGCCAAAACCGTGCTGTACGGCAATCTGTGCGGTGGCGGTAGTGACATAAGCGCCTTCTTCGTTGTAAATATCCACATCCGCCATGGTATTGCGGTTAATGCCAATCACTTCGATGGTTTTTTCATGCGGATTCAGTATGAGCAAAAACAGCGCATCCGCCTGCCCTCCGTCGGTGCCTTCCGCTACCTCTGCCACATCCCCTCCTTTGTCGATTCCCATAAACAGGAAGGTAAGGATATCCTCGTTATAAGCATAAATCCTATCCTGATACTTAATCCACCCTTCCTGCCATACCGCTTCTTCTTCTTCCGTCAGTTCCTGGGCCTTTGCCTGCACCATCTGCGGTCGTGCTGCCGCCGCTTTCTTCCTTAGGTTCGACTTGCCAATCTCCCTTACCGCCCCATAAGCCGCCATCAAAACTAACACGATGGCCAAAAGCAAACCAAAAGCCAAAAGGGGCTTCCTGTACCGGCTCCTGTGTCTGTGTCTATGCCTGCTTCTGCGTTTCCGTTTTATTTTCACACCAAACTCCTTAAAATGCTTCCGCTCCGTCCGTTTCCGCCTTAGGCAGCCTTGCCGGAAATACCCGCGAAGCCTTCGTCACATTCCCCGCCATGTCGCTGACGGCATAAAATACCACCACGGAAGAATCCTCCCGGTTTTCAACGATTTTTTCGATAACAATGCGTCCCGTCACATCGCCGTCCGTCCCGTCGTAAGCCGTAATCCCCTGTAGCAGTTCCGACTGCTGCGTCTGCTGCGTATAGGTCAGACCGTTTTCCTGGAACGAAAGCTCCGGTTTTTCCCTGTCCTGCCTTAAGTACAGCATTACGCAGACTACTGCCAAAATCAGATTAAACACCGTAAATATACCGGCAACCAAACCGCTGTGCTTCATTTCTTCTCGTCCCCGTATCTTCCATAATACTTGCCGTAATATTTCCCATAATGTCCGTAATAACCCTTGCTGTTCACATCCACCTTATTTAACACCACTCCCAATATCCGGCATCCCGTCATGTCCAACTGTTCCTTTACACGTTGCGCAAATTTGTGGCTCACCGCATTGCTCTCCACCACGAAAACGGTACCGTCGCACTGTTTCGCCACTACCGCCGCATCGATGACGCTTCCAAGCGGAGGTGTATCGATAATGACATAATCAAACAGGTTTTTCAGATTTTTAAGAATGGACTCAAAAGCCCCTCCCCCCAAAAGCTCGCTGGGGTTTGGCGGCACCGGTCCCGCAAATGCCACATATAAATCCTGCACATTAGTGCTGCAGATTACTTCGGAAAACTTCGCCCTGCCGATTAGGCAGTGGGTCAGGCCCATCTTCACCGCCCCGGTCCGGTAACGCCCCACCAAAACGGATTTACGCATATCCGCATCCAAAAGAATCGTCCGGTTCCCCGCCTCCGCAAAGGATTTTGCCATCTCCATCGCCACGCTGGACTTCCCTTCGTTTGGCGTACAGCTTGTCACCGCTATGATCCTGACATCTCCGCCGCAGAATTCAATGTTGCTGCGCAGTGTTTTAAAGGCTTCCTGCATCCGGTAATCACTCTGCCCAAACTGTAATTTCACTTCCTGCATTTTTCTTCTCCCACCGTTTTTCTGCTCTTACCCCATTTGCTATCCGCATGGGAAACGTTTTTTATCCCCGCTTTTTCCTGCGCACCGCCTCCTGCTCCGATACGGGGATGAGCGCCAGCGTACTAAGCCCAAGGTATTTCTCCACATCCTCCGATGTCTTAATCGTATCGTCAACCAAATACTGTACGAGAATCACTGCACATATGATGAAACAGCCAATGATTCCTCCAATCATCGTCCATTTCAGACAGCTCGGTCCCGCTTTCTGGGTGGGCATGTTTGCCGTCTCCACCACATTTACTGCATCAATATCCATGACATTTTGGATATGTTCACTGGCAACCTCACGGATGCAGTTCGCCATATGCATGGCTTCCACCGGGTCCACATCCTCCACCGTAATGGACACGATACGGGTATCGCTCGGCGTGGATACCCTGACCACTTTCAGCAGATCCTCATACTCCATGCCAAGGTTTAACTTCTGCATGACTTCTTCCAACACATACCGGCTGTTAATCAGCTCCGCATAGTCCTTGGTAAGCTGTGTTCCCATCTGCACATCGCTGTAAGTTACCGCAGCGCTTTCCGTTTTATTCAGAATATAAATTTTCGTAGTGGACTCGTAATACGGCGCCACTACGTATTTACTCACCGCAAAACAGCCAAGTGCAAAAAACAGGCTGACACTTGCAATCAGCCATAAATTGCCCAACAACAGGCTGAATATCTCCAGTAAATCAATTTCAATAACATCTTCCCTTTGGCTATCCATTCCTTCCCCGTCCAATCCTCTCCCGCACCTGCCGGAAACTAACCGTCCAGACAGTCCTAAACCATTGCGTCTATATATTCATCGGCAATTATCCTTGAAGGGTTAACCTGAAAAAGCTGCGCCATATAATCTTCCCCGAAATGCCTGCCGATGTATTTGACACAATTCACCAAACAAGGCGCCCTCCTCATATCGTCATGGGCATCCGTGGCAACAAAATGCGCCATCCGCTTCTTTAAAAGCATTCTCGCAAAATGCCTGACCTGCCAGCCGTTCGCCCCCATGATGCTGTCCGCATTCACTTGTATGTAACAGCCCATACCATACAATTCACCTGCCTTTTCCATGGAAGAACTGACACACCGGTACCGTTCCGCATGGGCAAGAACCGGCTGGTATCCGGCTGCCTGCAGACGGTATATCCCGTTCCTGATATGATCAAACCCGTCCATGGGGCTAAATTCCACCAACACATAAGAAGAACCTGCCATGGTGGGAATGTCACCCTGTTCCAGCAATTCTGCCACATCGCTGCGGTAATATATCTCGCTTCCGGCATACAATTCCATGTCCATTCCCAAGTCCCCTAACGCCTGCCGCAATTCCGCAAGCCCCTTTTCCAAAGACATCTTGCTGATGTTACGGCGCTCCGGCTTATTATGGGGTGTCAGAATCATACGGCGGATTCCGTTTTCCCAAGCAATCCGGAACATTTCCATGCTCATCTCCCTGCTCCGCGCACCGTCGTCCACACAGGGAAACAGGTGACAATGGATATCCGTATATCCCTGCATTTTCCTTTTTCTCCTTTGTCTTTTCACCGAAATTCACGCTTAAATCTGATTATAACATGGAAATAGGGATTTGTCTAATTCACATTTTTGCCATATAATATAATTGTGGTTGTTTATCCTGAATGTTGTATGAGAGGCGGACGCACGGGAGGGATTTTTTTGCGGGACACCCTCAAGCGGCATCCTTGCCGCATCGGACTAAACCGTGCATTCTTGCACAACCGTTCATTTTATGAACGGTGTTCCCTTAAATATCCGCATTCTGCTAAGAAACTCCCTCCGGAAACGAAACACAGAAAATCCGGGACAGGTAATCCCGTTGCTGCCGCCCCCAAAAAAATCCCTCCCTTGCTGGGTAAAGTAAAAGGAAATGCTATGATGCGGTATTATAATTTTTGATACCTGGCAGAAGCCAAGAGCGGAACTCTTGTTCGATTTCTCTTTGCATCTTTAGAAACAATAGGAAATATCAATATCCTTTTTTACCCAGCCCGTGCGTGAGTTTTTTTAGTGACCGACAGCAGCGCAACTGCCTGTCCCGGATTTTCCGTGCTTCGTTTTCGGCGGCGGTTTCTTAGCAGAATGCGGACACCCAAGGGGAAATGGGCAGGGATGCCCATTTCAGTCCGATGCGGCATGGATGCCGCTTGAGGACGACCGTAGCCTGTGACACACTTTCGTATTCTGCTTAGAAATCTCCAGCCGAAAAAAGCGCATGGAAAACCGGGACAGGCAGTTGCGCTGCTGCCGGTCACTAAAAAAACTCACGTGCGGGCGTCCGCACCTCTGTCAGGAAACGGCAAAAGGAAATCCCAGCGCCCCCGCAATATCCGCTTTCATATCCTCCACCGCGGCCCGTGCGGCATCCCCGAAATGTTCCGCCCCGAATCTGGCATACTGCTCCTGCCCGTACGCCGCAATAATCCCCCTGGAGGAATTTACGATTGCGCCCAGTCCGTCCGCGTTAAAAAAGTGTACCAAATCCTTTCCCTTGCCGCCCTGCGCACCGTACCCCGGAACAAGGATATAAGCCTTTGGCATGATTTTCCGCAGCACCTTCCCCATTTCCGGGTAAGTTGCCCCTACGACCGCGCCCACATAGCTGTAATCGTCACCCATATGGTCCGCTCCCCATTCCGCCACTTTCTCACCCACCGCTTCATAAAGCGGTCTGCCGTCCACCAGCCGGTCCTGGAATTCCCCGCTGCTTGGATTGGATGTTTTCACCAAAACGAAAATTCCCTTCTTTTCCTTTTTGCAAACCTCCACAAATGGCTTTACGCCGTCCGAACCAAGATACGGATTTACCGTGATGAAATCTTCGTCAAACCCCGCATACTCCTGACTCCCCACCTGCACTTTTCCCAAATGTCCAACGGCATACGCTTCCGAAGTGGAGCCGATGTCCCCGCGTTTTACATCGCCGATTACCACCAGTCCCTTTTCCTTGCAGTAATCCACCGTCTTTTGAAAGGCTTTCAGACCTTCGATGCCGAACTGCTCATACATGGCAATCTGCGGTTTCACCGCCGGAACCAAATCGTAAATACAGTCCACGATTCCCTTGTTAAACTGCCAGACGGCCTCCGCCGCCCCTTCTAAAGTTTCCCCGTATTCCCTGTACGCCTTCTCCTTCACCTGGTCCGGTATATACTTTAACATGGGGTCCAGTCCCACCACGATAGGCGCCCCCGTTTTTTTAATTTTTTCCACAAGCCTGTTAATCATGGTATTTCTCCTTCCTGTTTTTATTTATTTTACATTTTTTTATATTTTTTTCTTTTTGTATCTTTTTGTTTTCCGTCTTTTTCCTTGTTCCCGTTCCAAATTTATACGGGACAAAAGGCGTTGTCCTATAACGCAACGCCTTTTAAATCATCCAACACATATTTATTTTCGATATAATAATTAAATTTCTCCCGTTCCACCCATTCCCATTCGCCGTATTCTTCGGACAGGACGATATTCTCCTCGTCCGCTTCCTCCATGCTGCATAGGTAAGCAATCCCCACGCACTGGGAATCGCCAATCATATTGGACCATGTATACACCACATGCTCGATTTTGCCCTCCACGGACAATAAGTCATGGATGGCGCGGAGTACCGCATCGTCCGGCGCTTCCCCGAAATTCACTTCCGCATCCACAAATTCCCAAACAAAAGGGTCGGGTATACGGTCGTCCACCCACCGTTTCACCAGCAGGTACTTATCATCCTTTTTAATAATTCCTTTTACTCGCAAATAAATGTTCTCCATAGCATCCTCATTTCCGTGCGGCATGTTCTGCCGCCCTGCCGCACCTGATATTTTCCTTCCGGTTTCCCGTTTTCTCTTTGTTTACGCCGTTACCATTTCATGCCTGTCTGCGTACTTTTTAATATTCGATATGTTCACGTATTTCCGGTAATCGTTCCCTTTTGCCACCACCAGGGTCGGCGCCTGCATGACCCCGTATTTTCCGGCAAGCTCCATGTTTTCCTCCGCGTCTATAATCACGTACTGTTCCCCCTTTAAGTATTCCTTTGCCATTTTACAGTTTGGGCATGTTTTCGTGGTAAACAGGTACTTCACGTTCTCCGGTTTCTCCACTTTCACCCGCAGCTCGTTTTCCCGGTTTGATAAAGTTACCATACCCGCCATGGGGCGTTTTAAACGGGAAGTCTCCACATTATATTCCGTCCGGTTGGCAAATTCCTGCAGTTTCCCGTCGTTCCAGTTTGCCACCGGCCGGTAATATCCGGTGATACGGCTGTAAACCTCCGTCGCCCTTCCGCAATGGGGACATACTTTCTGCTCCCCTGCCAGATAACCGTGTTCCCTGCAAATGGAATAAGTGGGGGAAAGCGTGTAATACGGCAGCCTGTAATTCTCCGCAATCGTCCGCACCAGGTTTGCCGCCGCCTTCCAATCCGGCAGTTTCTCACCCAAAAAGGCATGGAACACCGTACCCGACGTATACAGCGTCTGCAGTTCATCCTGGATATCCAGCGCATCGAAAATGTCCACCGTGTAATCCACCGGCAAATGGGAGGAATTGGTATAATAAGGCGTATCCCCCACATGCCCTGCCGTCTTAATGGACGGCCAGCGTTTCTTGTCATGTTTTGCCAGCCGGTACGTCGTGCTTTCCGCCGGCGTTGCTTCCAGATTATATAAATCCCCGTACATCTCCTGGTAATCGGAAAGACGGCCTCTCATATGGTTCAACACCTCTTTGGTAAATTCCTGTGTCCTTGCGTCGCTCATGTCCGCCCGCAGCCATTTGGCATTTAGCCCCACCTCGTTCATGCCGATTAATCCAATGGTAGAAAAATGATTGTCAAAACTGCCCAAATACCGTTTCGTGTAAGGATAAAGCCCTTCTTCCAACAGCCTGGTTATCACGCCCCTTTTGACTTTTAACGACCGCGCCGCCAAATCCATCATCCGGTCAAGCCGCCGGTAAAAATCTTCCCTGTTGGCGGCAAGATAAGCAATCCGCGGCATGTTGATGGTCACGACGCCCACGCTGCCCGTGCTTTCGCCGGAACCGAAAAATCCCCCTGTTTTCTTCCTCAGCTCCCTAAGGTCCAAACGCAGCCTGCAGCACATACTGCGCACATCCCCCGGTTCCATGTCGGAATTAATGTAGTTGGAAAAATATGGCGTCCCGTATTTCGCCGTCATTTCAAACAACAGACGATTGTTCTCGTTATCCGACCAGTCGAAATCCCCCGTAATGGAATACGTGGGAATCGGGTACTGGAACCCCCTGCCGTTGGCGTCCCCTTCAATCATCGTTTCAATGAACGCCTTATTCACCATGTCCATTTCCTTTTTGCAGTCTTTATATGCAAAATCCATTTCCTTCCCGCCCACGATGGCCGGAAGGAACGCAAGGTCGTCCGGTACCGTCCAGTCCAGCGTAATGTTGGAAAAAGGAGCCTGCGTTCCCCAGCGGCTGGGGGTATTCACCCCGTAAATAAACGATTCGATGCACTTCTTTACCTCGTCATAAGTTAAGTGGTCCGCCTTGACAAACGGGGCAAGATACGTGTCAAAGGAGGAAAACGCCTGTGCTCCTGCCCATTCGTTCTGCATAATGCCGAGGAAATTCACCATTTGGTTGCACAATACCGACAGATGCGCTGCCGGAGCGGACGTAATCTTCCCGGTGATGCCGCCAAGACCTTCCTTAATTAACTGTTTTAAGGACCATCCCGCACAATAACCCGTCAGCATGGACAAGTCATGGATATGGATGTCCGCATTCCTGTGCGCATCCGCAATTTCGGAATCATAAATTTCGGACAGCCAGTAATTCGCCGTCACTGCGCCTGAATTGCTTAAAATCAGTCCTCCCACGGAATATGTCACGGTGGAATTTTCCTTAACCCGCCAGTCTTCCACCTTCACGTAACTGTTTACCACATCTTTGTAGTCGAGAATAGTGGACTTCATGTTGCGCATCTTCTCCCGCTGTTTCCGGTACAGGATAAACGCCTTTGCTGCCTCCGCATACCCGGCCTGCTCAAGTACTTTCTCCACGCTGTCCTGGATATCCTCCACATGGATACATCCGTCCGCTATTTTCCCCTGGAACTCCGCCGAAACGCGCAGCGATAAAAGATCCACAATATCCTTGTTGTACTTCACGTTTGTGGCGTCAAACGCCTTTATGATGGCATCGCCCACCTTTCCAAGCATAAACTCCGCCACTTCCCCGTCCCTTTTAATTACCTGAAACATTCCGTTCCCTCCCACACGCATGATACCAGGGAATAACGTGCACTGCCTGTAAGTCCGTCATACGGACCCCTCAATGGATACGTCCTGCAGCACCGTTCCCTGCAAGGTAAAAACCAAGTAGTTAGATTGTATCATTGCAGTTGGAAAAAGTCAACCGAAAGCACAAGATATAATGTTATCGTTATTGCGTAAACACAATATCTTGTGTTCCCGACTGCTTCCGCATACCAGTATCTTTTCCCGGCAGGCATCTTTCCCAAACGACCCTACCTCGTTTTTAAGAATATGTATTCCCTCTGCGCCGTCTTATCATCGGGATACGTGGACAGGTAAGAACCCATCAGGGACGCCGCCTGCTTATAATCCCCCAATTTCTCATAAGTAATGATTTCATTAAACCGCAGCGTCTGCATCATATCGTTGTTTTCTATGTTTTTTCCCGCCTGGAATGCAGTTAACGCTTCTTCGTATGCCTTCATTTCCATCTTACACAGTCCGTAACGGTTGTAAATCCTCGCGTTGGTCTGGTCGTTTTCCAGGAAACCGCCGTAAACACTGATGGCATAATTATAATCCCCGAGTTCCTCATAAGTCTGCCCCAAAAGCAGCACCGCTTCGGCGCCCCCGTCCCGCCTTGCCTTTTCCAGATAGTTCTTCGCATTCTCATAATCCGAAAGGTAATAATACATTCTGCCCTTTTGGTAATCCGTCATGGATGACGCCCCGCTTCCAAGCGCCGTCTGAAGATATTCCTGTCCGACCTCCCGGTATCCGTACCGCTCAAGGGCAAGGTAAATGTTAATGAGCAGGTCATAATCTTCTTTTGCCAGGGAAATGGCATGGTCAAAATCCGCCTTCGCCCTCTCGTAATCGTTGGAAATCAGAAGGCTTCCCCGCAAGTAATACGCCAGCTTATCCTTCGGGCGCAGGGCAAGGATGGCATTATACGTTTCGATTCCCTTGTCCGTCTGCCCCTGCTTGTAATATGCCGTCGCTAAATAATAATTAATATCATAGTCCAAATCGTCAATCCTGCCGTTTCCGGCCCCCAGCGCTTTTTCAAAGGCTTCCACCGCCTGCCCATACTGGGTCAGCCCCATATAGGCAAGCCCCTGTCCGCGGTACAACAGGCGCAGGTCTTCCCCATCCAGCAGCGCTTTTTCAAAACACTGCAGCGCCGTTTGGTAATCCAGTGCTTCCACCGCTGCCATCCCCTCCGTGACGGACGGGTTTGTTGCGCCGCTGCCGCAGCCTGCAATCAGAATACCAAGGGACAGCGCCACAGCCAAAAACAGTTTTCTTCTTCCTGTATTTCCCATTTTTTCCATACTTTCCTTAGTTTTATTTTCCTATCCTTCCAATCGTTCCAAGTTTCCTGTTCCCGGTTTCTCCCGGAAAAACCGGACGGGACGCATCCTGGGAAACAGACAAATCCTCCAAAGCACATCCCTTCCGGCTTCCAATCCCTTTTCAGGACCAAAACCGTTTATCCCTCATAGGGCGACAGTTCAAACCGGATAAAATATCCTCTGTCATGGTCGCATACCGGACATTTCTCCGGCACTTTTTCCCCTTCAAACACATATCCGCAGTTTAAACACATCCATGCCGTCTTTACGTCCGACACAAACAGCTTCTTCTGCTCCAGCAAATCCGCCAAACGTCCGAACCGGTCCCCATGAATCTTCTCGATATCCGCAATCATGCGGAAAGAAGACGCCACTTTCGGAAATCCTTCCTCCTGCGCTTTTTCGGCAAAAACCTTATACACAGGGTCATGCTCCTCGTATTCGTTGTGCTGCGCCTTGCGCAGCAGTTTCGCCACGTCGTCGGCAATATCCACCGGATAGCCGCCGTCCACATGAATCGTTTCCCCCGACAGCTCCTTTAAATGGTTGTAAAAAACTTCCGCATGTTCTTTCTCCTGATTGGCGGTATATTCAAATACTGCACCGACCACATAAAGTTTTTCCTCCCTCGCCTGCTGTGCGGCAAACGTGTAACGGTTCCTCGCCTGGCTTTCCCCCGCAAACGCACGCATCAGGTTATCCTTGGTTTCACTGTTTTTAAAATCTGCTCCCATATCCGGACCTCCTGTTTTTCATTCTTGGTACCCGCACATACCGCACGCCATGCCTGCGGTACTGTGCCGGTAAGTTTCCCATACAGTCTGTCCGTTTTCCCGGATTTTAATCCTCTCCGTCGTTTTTTAGTCCGATTTTCAGCACATTATCCAATTCCGGGAACTGCTTGCGCAGCGCCATCGGGCTTCCTTCCTCGCTTAAGAAACAATGTCTCGATTCACCTACCGCTACCACGTTTTCCGTATAAATATCGCTCATTACATATTTTAAGGTAAGCCGCACACCGTTATAGCCCGCCACTTCCAGCTCAATGCGGATACGGTCGTTAAATCCGGTGGTCTTCTTATACTCGCATTCCACGCCGATGACCGGTGAAATAATCCCGCATTCTTCCATCTTGTCATATCCCCACCCAATCTGCTCCATGAAATCCACCCTGGCTTCCTCCATCCAGCGTATGTAATTGGAGTGGTGGGTAATGCCCATCTTATCTGTCTCATAATATTGTACTTTGTGGATATACGGTTTCATAATAAAGTCTCCTTTCCGCCGGTTTTCCTCCCCGTTTCCGGCACCGGTTCTTTCTTATTAAATTGTATCACAGTTCAGGTTGTACGTCAAAAATATCAATTTCCCGGTTTCGCCCGCCGGTACTTCCACCAGTAATATCCGGTTCCCGTCACATCCGCCAGCACCCATCCGATGGGTACCGACACCCAAATGCCCGTAACCCCAATCCACGGAACCGCCGACAGCGCATAGGCGAGCGCCACCCGCGTTCCAAGCGAAACCACCGTTAATACCACCGACATACCCGGTCTCCTTACGGCACGGTAATAGCCGTACAGGAGGAACAGCACCCCGATGCCCAGATAGCAGGCGCCCTCAATCCGCAGATAATGCACCCCAACGTCTATGATATCCGTTTCTTCCCCCGACACGAATACCGCCATCAGCGGACGGGCAAACAGGCAGACCGCCAGACTGATGCAAAGACAAAACCAAAACACCGACGCCAAAGCGCTGCGTATCCCCTTCCGTATCCGGTCTTCCCTGCCCGCCCCGTAATTCTGCGCCACATAAGTGGAAAAAGCATTGCCGAAATCCTGTACCGGCATGTAGGCAAACGAATCGATTTTCACTGCCACCGCAAATGCCGCCATTACCACCGTCCCGAAACTGTTCACCAGCCCCTGTACCATCAGGATTCCCAGGTTCATCACCGACTGCTGCACACAGGTCAGGAAAGACATGCCCATAATCTCCTTTAACGTTCCCATCCTCCACTTCATGTCCTCTTTGCGCAGCCTAAGCTGCGGACAGAAAAGGAACGTATACCCCATAATGCCGATACCCGACACATACTGGGACAGCACCGTGGCAGCGGCCGCCCCTTCCACGCCAAGCGACAGCCCGTTTACAAACCAAAGATCCAGCACGATATTTAACACTGCGGATATGCCAAGGAACACAAGCGGCGTCACCGAATTGCCCACCGCCCGCAGCAGACAGGCAAAATAATTATAAAAAAACGAAGCCATGATTCCGGCAAAAATCACCCATAAATAATCCCGCATCAGCGGCGCCACCGCCACCGGTACACGCAAAAGCCCGATAATCCCTCCTAATCCTGCATACACGGCAAGGTTTAGCATGAGCGCCACTCCCGCAATTAAAACAAAAGAAACAAAGATGCAGGACTTTAACCGCCCTGCATCCTTTCCCCCGAAATGGATGGAACAAACCGCCCCGCTTCCCATGCAAAGCCCCAACAGGATGGAAGTCAGAAAAACCATCAGCGTATAGGAAGAACCCACCGCTGCCAGGGCATCCGCCCCCAAAAACCGTCCTACAATCCAAGTATCCGCAATATTATAAAACTGCTGTAACAGATTGCCTATCATCAACGGAACCGCAAACCGGAAAAGCCCTGCCGTAATCGGTCCCTCCGTCATATCCTGCTGCATCCTGTCGTACATTCCTTTCCCCATGCTCACTCCTCTTTGCAGAACGGGAAAAACTCATCCACCAGATTCTGCGGCGAAAACATTAAAATCACGTAATCATATTCCCCTTCCTTCAGGGTTTCCAAATAATCCCCCTCAAAAGCCCTCGGATCAATCAAGTCAATACTCCCGCACCGCAAAGAAGCAAACGCCGCAAACGGCACCGCAAAAGAATCCTTAATCATGCAGATGCGTATCCCGTCCGGCCGGTCCAGGTTCTCGATATGGGAAAAACCCGGATTCCCATACAGGTATGTGCCGTATAAATCCGTATCGTAGGGGTCCCCGCTTTCCCAAATGACCGGGGTGGCAATCAGCGCTTCCTCAAACCGCCCGGTAAACTCCAAATCCGAAATACTGTTTACATACCGGTAATTCGTATTAAACTTTGGGAAAATCAGCGTGAAATCATCCACTTCCGTATAAAGTCTTCCCGTCTTTCTTCCCATGGAGCCAAGGCACACATCCTTATATGTCACGAAATTATAATGTTCTTTATCCTTATAATAACCATCGGAATCCATTTCCTCCCCATAGGTTTCCCCCATCCAGTCACAGAACTGGGATGCCGCCCAAAAAGCCGTCTCAATCCGCCAGTGGTGGTCGGTGGTAAAAAACACTTCCGACATGTCCAAACCGCTCCCTGCCAGATAATCCCGCAAGTCCAAAAAAGAAATACCCTCATCCTCCAACTGCGCCAGGAAATCATCCGCCGTCTCGTTCACCATATGATAAGGAAGTCCTTCGGAAAACTGCGTATGCCCAAGGATGAATTTCTCCGGCGGCATAATATAAAGAAGTTCGCACCCTTCCTCTTCCAAAATACCGGACAGGTCCGCCACCCGTTCCACCAGCTCGGAAGTATCATTGATTTCTTCCGCAAAATAAGTATAATGCAGCTTCCCTTCCGTATCCTTCACCACTTCAAAATTGGATTCCTCCTCCTTGCCAAGCAGAAGCTGGAGATACCCGTAGGCATCGATGAAACCGTACCTTCCGAACACATTTTCCTCTATGGCGGAATTCACCCCTGCCACCAGTTCCCCAAGGTCACCGCCGCCGTCCCACCATTCCTTCACCGCCTGTCCCAAAATGGGAAGTTCCTTCCGCATATTGACCGCGGAAAACACTAACAGGAACAGAACGAACAAAAACGCCGTCATGCGTTTCTTTTCAATTAACCTTGTCAACATAGCACTGCCCCTTTCCCGTCCTTAAAAGTTAAAGTATATAAAAGGATTGTAGCTGCCCTTCACCAGATAAGTAACGCAGATTAAGAAAATCCCCATCATAATGACCGGATAAAAGACATCGATGATGTCCGTCCCCATTTTCTCCTGCACAATCAGGTAATTGCTCCGTCTTCCGATGGGTACACAGAAAAATGCACCGACGACAAAGAAAATTCCGTATTCCCGTACGTACATCCATGCATAATCGCTGAAAAAGCCGCTCCCGTCCAGCCCGAACATGCAGCGGATATAATTCCCCGCATACACCAGATTCTCCGCACGGAAAATCACCCATCCGAGGTTCACGATGAACATGGTATAACACCAGCGCAGGATTCCGTGACCCGTCCGGTTCTCCAAATCCGTAAACCGCTCGATGACCAGGAACATGAAATTCAAAAGCCCCCAAACCACAAACGTCCATTCCGCACCGTGCCAAAATCCCGTGCACAGCCAAACCACCAGCATATTGCGGATCACGATATCCATGTTTTTCACCTTGGAACCGCCCAAAGGAAAATAAATGTACTCCTTAAACCACGTGGACAGGGAAATATGCCACCTGCGCCAAAATTCCCCGATGGAACGGGATATGTACGGATAATTAAAGTTTTCTTCGAATTTAAAACCGAACATCAGCCCCAGCCCGATTGCCATATCCGAATAACCCGAAAAGTCAAACAGAATCTGCATCGTATATGCAATGGCGCCTATCCATGCCAGTGTCACCGGCATACCGCCCTGCTGGTAATTGTCAAAAATCCGGTCCGCCACGATGGCAAAATTATTGGAAAGCAGCACCTTCTTCCCAAGCCCCGCGATAAACCGGCAGACCCCCACGGAAAATTTGTTCCATGTCTCCTTCCTCGACCGGATTTGCTCATCGATGGTAGAATAGCGCACAATGGGTCCCGCAATCAACTGGGGGAAAAATGCAATGTACAGCGCCACATAAAACAGGTTCCTCTGCACCCGCCCCTGCCTGCGGTACACGTCCACCACATAGGAAAGTGCCTGGAACGTAAAAAAGGAAATTCCGATAGGAAGCGCCAAATTCGTAAGCGGCAGCTCCTTCCCCGTTGCAGCAGAAATATTCCGGATAAAAAAATCCAGATATTTAAAGACGAACAGCAGCCCGATATTCAGAATGACCGCCAAAACCAAAATCCATTTCGCCGCCTTTTCCTCCCTGTAACGGTCCACGAAAAGCGCCAAAAGGTAATTCCCGAAGATGGAAGCAATCATGACCAGCACAAACCACGGTTCCCCCCATGCATAGAAAAACAGGCTTGCCACCAAAAGAATCCCGTTTTTTACCGGTATCTGGTTACGGAACAGGTAATACAGCACCAAAACCACCGGAAGAAAATAAAATAAAAATACCACACTGGAAAACAGCATATTACCTTCCCCTCCTGCTCTTTCTTCTCAATATCAGGTACCAAAGCATGAAAATGACCGCCGCACCCAACAGGATTTCCCTCACCCGCCAAAGCAGCGTGGGATGCTGCAGGATATCCATGTTTGTCACGACAGGGGCGATCTGCTCCGGCCTTGCAATCGACGCATTATATCCGCTCTCCGTGCTGGTGATGTTCGTCCACGATTCGTACAGCTCCACCTGTTTATAGGCAACCCTGCCGTCCGCCGTCCGCGCACCGATTTCCAGTACATCCGCATCACACCGGTAGTCTACGGTAAGGATACCGTCCGTACTGATCCATGCCCTTGCTTCGCCCCCATTTCCGCCTTCCTCCGTCCCGAACGCATTCCCCATGAAAAATTCCGCTTCCGTTTCTTCGCTTTCCCCCAGCATATTATACACTTCGCAACGGTATTTTGTCTGGCTCTCCCCGATGCTGGAACGCAGCGCCCGTTCATCCCCCATAATCATCAGCATACCGGGGGTATCCGCCCCCGTGGTTTCCTGGGGGGTCAGCAGTTTCAAACCGGACAGGGTGACGTCAAAACGTTCCCCTGCCTCCACGACGCAGATAAATCCATATCCCCAAATCCGGTCCACCGATACTTCATTTACGGAAAGCTCCTGGTATTTCAGCACGTCAAACGGGATTTCCACCGTCCCGTTAAACTTCCCCGGCAAATCGAAACAGCCGTATTCCACCTTAGCGTAATCCGACTCCGTGCTTTTTAACCGGACATAATACCCGTTTCCCGCAGCAGCCGTCTTCCCGTTCTCCAGCGAAAACGCAAAGTTCATCCGGACCGGGGTATCCTGATGGTTCTCCACATGGAACTCGATACCCTGGTACCCCTCCAGCTCCATATCCACGTTCTTAAAGGCAGTTGCCGTATAATACCGCTCCGGGTATCCGATGGTCTGGAAACGCAGGCGCAGGAGATCGATTTCCTCCGCATATGCAAGGGTAGGCGTAATCGTTCCCCCCGCAATATCATCCGTGCTTCCCACCATGTCCGAGAAATCCATCTGTACGGTCTGCCCTTTTTTCGCGGCATGTACCCGCACGTTCCCGTAAGAAAGGAGAAAGACAGCGGACATCCCCAAAAGCAGGATGCGTTTCCAAATACTCCCTCCCGTATTTTCCGTATATTTCGCTGTTTTATTGCCCACTTTCCTCACCATCCCCATTCTCATTCCGTGTTTGTTACAGGTATTCCAGTTCCGAGAACTCGTCTTCCGCCGTCATTCTCCGTCTCTTGTTGCTCACCGGCTCACAGACATGCCTGTTCTCATGGGGACCCTCCGCCCCCACCATCTGCTGCACCCATCCGCTCAGCAGCAGATGGAGTTTCGGGTCATCATGGATTTCCTTATAATTTTCAATCCGGTACAGACTCTTTTCCCCGTCTATGGCACGGTCAAACGCACAGTCAAGCCTGAGCCCGTCCCCTAAATCAATGGCAAACATAATCGGCATCCGCAGTTCCTTCCGAAGCAGAATGAATTCATAATTAAAATCCATGATGTAGACCTGCTGCTCCATGTCCGTGGTAAAATGACGCCATACCGGCAGTCTCGCACGTCTTCTGTTTTGAAAGGTCTGGGAATACACCCTGCGGCTCACATTGATGCGCAGGTCGTCGAAACTGCTTAGGGACTCGTCCAAATTGGTAGGCAGCGACGGTTCCCTGTCATACACAAGCTGCATATATTCTGCCATGCTGTCCAGCAAATCCACCACCTGGAACACATACCTCCACTTCTTCTCCCTATTTTCCACCAAAACACCTTTTCCCGTAACGGTCGCCTCATACCTTCTGTCGTTTAGGTAAATTTCCACCGTTTCTTCCTCATCGATATCCATGGGATAGGACAAAAGCACGGAAACACCGCTTTCGGAGATATCCACCGTCTTTCCCCATTCTTCCTCATATTCGGTCTTTATCTTACAATCTATCTGCGCCCTTTGGCGTTCCGCATTGCGCACCACCTTCCGCCCTAAAATAAAGAACAGGGACATCACAAGGTTATACAGGTTTAAGAACAGCCAAAACAGAATGACAAAATAATCGATTCTTCCGGTATCGAACGTCCACCGGACACAATTGACGATTCCCAGGATGGACAGGGCAATCAGGATAAAATGCGGAATGGCATAGGCAAACCGTTTCAGCCCGTTTTCCTCCGACCGCTCCTTCTTTGTCACTTTAAATTTTTTCATTTTTATGCACAGGGTTTCCATCAGAACCGGAATCAGCATAAACGGGAAAATAACCGTTTCATACAGGTTCGTCCACTTCGTCGTCCGTATGTTCCGGCTCATCATCTTAAGTGATACGTTACTGCTGATATACATGGGAAGCCAGAAAACCAGCACCTCCACCAGCGTACATTTCACCACCATGACCCCGAAGGCGGCGAACAGAATCGGCGACATAATATAAATCAGCCGCTTCCAGGAAGCATACCAGTACCAAATGGAAGCCAGGTAATTTGCCTTCTGCGCAAAACGCAAATGGGGGGAAAATACCAAATGCATCTTCCGTCCCGTTTGGATGCATCCCCGCGCCCAGCGTATCCTTTGGTTGACCAGGCTCTTTAAATCCGTAGGGGACAGACCGGAAGCCAGTACCGTATTGATGGCATAGCAGACATACCCCTTTTTCTGAATCAAAATACCGGTAGCAAAATCCTCCGTTACGCTCTTTGTGTAAAAACCGCCCACCGCTTCCAGCGCTTCCCTGGAAATCAGCGTATTGGAGCCGCCGTATATGACACTGTTGCTTTTATTCCTCGCCACCTGCACATCCTTATAGAAATAATCCTGCTCATTGGGGATACGTCCCTCGGAAAACAGATTAAACTGGAACAGATCGGGATTGTAAAAACTTTGGGGAGACTGGATAAATCCCAGCTTAATCCGGTCTTTTTCCTCCAATTCCCTGTTTTTTATCTCCTGGTCCACAAAATAAGCCGCCATTACCAAAAGAAAATTGCTTTGGGGTACCATATCGGCATCAAACGTGGCAATTAACGGGGAATGGGTTACGGACATGGCATGGTTTAAGTTTCCGGCCTTTGCGCCCTCATGGTCTTCCCTGTCCAGATAATGTATCCCCATCCGCTGCGCCAGTTCCCGCATCTCCGGGCGTTTCCCGTCATCGCACAGGTAAATATGTACTTTGTTTTTGTCGGGATACTCCATATGCACACAGCCGTTAATGGTCTTATACAAAAGCTCCGGCGGCTCGTTGTAAGTGGCAATAAAGACATCCACGTCCGGATACTCCTCCCAGGGCACAATGGGTACCTCGTGGTTTTCAATCCGGTTCATATTAAAATAGTGGACAAACGCTTCCAGCATACCGAGGATTTCCACCACCAGCAGGGAGATTCCAGCCACCGCCGATACCAGTCCGAATTCCAACGGCAGGGTACGAAATGTCCTCCATAGCAGGTAAACCGTGGTCCAGCCGATATTAAACACCAGCCATGCCCTGTTTTTATACCCAGTCCATTTCCCGCCTTCCGCGTGCCTTTTCTTCCTTTTTCCCATATACCCACACCCTCCGCTTCCTGTCTTTCACCGGAAAACATGCCATACGGCATACCTGCATGTCCTTCCCCTTTACCGCACCAGCGCATCCCTTATTTCCGGGAACAGCCATTCCAGACGCTCCCTGTCAAAAATACGGAACCGGCCGTAAGTCTCCCCGGACCGTCCGCCCTCATCCCACCAAACAAGCCCTATCCGGTGCTTCCCTGCCGCATCCATATAATCTTCCAGCCACTGCAGCCGTTCTTTGGTATTGCCCTTATCAACGGCACCGAATTCCCCGATCAGCACGGGAATCCCGTTTGCCACAAACCGCTGCCCCAGCCGTTCCATGACTGTCTCCAGCTCTCCTGCCCCTTCTTTCCCCCATGTTCCCGTTCCCTGGACATCCATGGCAAATCTGTAAGGAAGGTAGGCGTGTACCGTAACGATTAAATGTTTCCCTTCCGGCATGGTAAACCACTCCAGCGCGCATTCCTCCACGGAATTGCCGTAAGTGGCCACCAAAAGGTAGCGTTGTGCGTTATTGCCGCCCTGTCCCCTGACCGTATCCACGAACACCTGGTTTAACCGGTTCACGATGGCTGCCGTCCCGGCGCTGCCCCCAATCCATTCCTCCGGCGAACCAATCCAGCGCGGTTCGTTCATCCCTTCAAATAACAGATGATTATCATACGCCGCGAAATATTCCCCAATTTGGCGCCAGACCTCCTCCATCTTCCTTACCGCATTTTCCTCATTCTCCGGCACCGGTTCAAACCAGGTATCATGGTGGGCATTTAAAATCACATACATCCCGTTTTCCATTCCGTAATCCACGACTTCTTTTACCCTGGCAAGCCATTCCCCGTCAATGTTTCCCTGACTGTCCATATGACCTTCCCATGTCACGGGAATACGCAGCAGGGTAAAGCCCGCGCTGCGCACCTCATCAATCATTTCTTTTGTGGTGGCCGGATTCTGCCAGTAAAGCTCCAGGGCATTTCCCGCATACCTTCCGTCTTCACAGACCGATTCCAGGGAATTCCCCAAATTCCAGCCCATCCCAAGCTGCCTCGCAAAAACCATGTCCTCGCCTCCCGTTTCGTATTCCAAATATTCCGGAGGTTCCTCCCCTTTCCCGCATCCGCACAAACACAACGCCGCCAAATACGCCGCAACGGAAAAACGGACCCATGACAGACCCGTCTTCCACCATTTGTTTGCACTTTCCACCGACTGCCGTATGTTTCCCGCCCTGCTGTATTCTTTCATTCCATACCCCATACTACCGTTTACTGCGCGTATGCCAGTTTCATTTCCCTTTTGTTCTGGTACATTCTTTGGTCCGCCTGTTTTTCCAGTCCTTCGATATCCTCCTGTTTCGTTTTCCCGCAGTAAGCATACCCATGGGCAATGGAAATCACAAAGGGATGACCGCCTTTTTCATTACAGCGCGCCAGCTCCTCCTCAAAAAGCTGCTTCGCTTTCCGGTAAGAACTTTCCGGGTGCTCCGACTGGAACAATACCACGAACTCATCCCCGCCAATCCGGTACACCGTCCCCAGGCTGCCAAATGAACGCTGGATAATCCTTGCGCTTTCCTTAATCAGTTCGTCCCCTGCGCCATGTCCCATCGTATCGTTTACTTTCTTTAAATTGTTTACGTCAAACATGGCGACCGCAAGTCCCTCACGGTTTTCCATGGTAAGCAGTTCTTCCTTTTTTTCGATATAAGCCGTGCGGTTCCCCACCTCGGTCAGTCCGTCCACATATGCAAGGCGGCTGATAAATTCCGTCTGATATCCCTGCTTAATCAATTCGTAAAGCCGGTACAGGTTCCCAGAACCGAAACTTAAGATAAACAGCAAAAGTCCCACACGGATGGTCAGTGCCCGGTCAAGGACATCCGACAGCATATACCTTAAAAAATCCACAAAAATACCAACACACAGGCAGGTAATGCCGATGGTCTGCATCCGCCGGTAAAAGCGTCCTGTTTTCTCCTTCCGCCTGCCCAAAATATCACGCACGATATACCCGCCCAAAAGCAGGCTCACCAACCCGTAATTTAACACCGTACCGTTCTGCGTCTGATGAAAGTCCGAATACCCTGTCATGTGCAGGAACGTGATTCCCACGAAAAAAACGGCATCCAGCCCGCACAAAATACGGATCGCCTGATTTTCAAACACATGATATGCTTCCTCCATATAGAAATAAAGGGGAAGCACACCCATTGCCAACAGTACGTTATCCACAAGCTGAAGCGGACGGATGTCCTTGACAAACAACTGGAATACATTCGTCTCA
>CAJUMD010000001.1 GCA_910587275.1 uncultured Kineothrix sp. | reverse complement strand
ATTTGTCATGCCCTCTATTTCTTGGCAACCCTCTACTTAATTGTTTCAAACTTGGTTACTCCTCCATAAACCGCTCCCATAAGTATATCCTTTTTCCATTCCAATGTCCAATGCAAATCACCGACATGGGCCAAATTCTTTCCTGCGCACAATCTTAATTTTCTTTAAAATTACCTGCCTCCCCCTACCCATTTTCCCTTTTTCCCTATATACTAATACAGGAACCGGACAAAAGTGCAAAACAAAACCGAAAGGATAAACAAGGTACATAATATGAAAACAAACAAAATTCCCACCTTTCATCCGGCAGGAAAGAGGTCTTCCCTTCTTGCGGTATCCGTGCTCACTGCCCTAATCCTTACCGCCTGCGGCGTATCCGCACAGCCGGCAGAACAAAGCGGCAGCCAAACCAACACGGACACGGAAGTGCAGACCAATATGACATCCGATGAAAAAACGGACGGTACGTCTTCCGCTATTCCGGTCTCGTCCGCCGCAAACAACACTGTTTCCTCTTTTACCGTAACCCCCATGGGCAATAACCAAAACACTATTACGGTAAACAGCAGCGAGACCGTCACCGTGGTCCCTGATATCGCCCAGGTGGTTTATGCGGTCCGCACCGAGGCAAAAGATGCCGCCGGATGCCAAAAGAAAAATACGGAGGATGTGGACCGGGTCATCGCACTCTTAAAAAACCTTGGCGTTGCAGAGACCTCCATCCAAACCTCCGATTATACCATGTATCCCATTTACAATTACAGCAACAATACCCAGCGGATTACAGGCTATGAAGCCACCGCTTCCCTGACCGTCTCGGACCTTCCCATCGCCGATTTGGGAAATATCCTGACGGAATCGGTGAATGCCGGGATTAACAACATCCAGTCCATCACCTACCAGTCCAGCCGGTACGATGAAAGCTACACGGAAGCCTTAAAACTGGCGGTGGAATCCGCCAGGAAAAAAGCCGAAGCCCTTGCCGCCGCAGGCGGGTGTACCCTTGGCGGGGTCGCCGGCATCCGGGAAAACAGCAATTACAGCCAGGCGCGCTACACGGACAACGCCCTCGCTTCCCAAATGCGCGCAGCCGGTGCCGCAAAGGAAATGTCGGTGGAAGATGCCGCCGTCATTATGCCCGGTGAAGTGGAGGTGGAAGTAAACATTACGGTGGAATATTTTATACCGTAAGGGAATCAGGGGAGCCGAAGACGGCAAGCGCCTCCGCCGCCACGTCCGGGTAATTCGTAATTACCGCTTCTACCCCCGCCGCAGCAAGACTCCGTATCTGCTCCTTATCGTTTACCGTCCATACATGCAAGGCAATCCCCTTCTGCCTGCACCGCTGCGGCAGTCCTTCATCCTGCATATGGTAAAGCGCCGGATGAAGGGCATCCACCCCGTTTCTTTTCACATAATCCGCCACATCCGCAATGACATCCGAAACCAAAAACCCCGTTTTCATTCCGGGACACAGTTTCTTCACTTTAAGCACCGATTCATGGTTAAAGGAAGAACACCATATGCGGTCCGTCATACCCATATCCGTTACCAGCCGGACCATCTTTTCCTCCAGTCCCGGATAAAAATATATCCCTGTCTTGCACTCGATATTCACAGACAATCCGGTAGGTCTTAACTCCTCCAACACCTGTGCCAGCGTGGGAATGTGCACCGTACCGTAAGACGGCATGGGGCGGCTTACATCCAGCGCATACAGCTCCCCATAGGTAAAATCCCTGACATACCCGCTGCCGTCGCTCACCCGGTCAAGTCTTTCGTCGTGGATTACCGCCAGTTCCCCGTCTTTGGTCAACTGAATGTCAAGCTCCACCCCTTCCGCTTTCATTTCCACCGCTTTTCGGAATGCCTCCAGCGTATTTTCCGGCGCATAACCGGAAGCTCCCCTGTGCGCCCAAATTTCCGTTTTCCTTTTCATGCTCGCTTCACTCACTCCGCAGCCTTTCCACAAAATCTTTCAGTTTTCCGATAGCTATTTTCAAATTTTCCAGAGAATAGGCATAGGAAATACGTACAAACCCTTCCCCGCATTCGCCGAAAGCCGTCCCCGGAACCACCGCCACCTTTTCTTCCCGCAGGAAACGGTCCGCAAATTCCTCACTGGTCATGCCAAACTCCTTGATGCACGGAAATACGTAAAATGCCCCAAAGGGTTCAAAACATTCCAGCCCCATTTCCCTGAACGTATGCAGCAGGTAACGCCTTCTTTGGTTATAGGCTTCCCGCATCTGCCTTACATCCTCATCACCGTTCCTTAACGCCTCCACCGCTGCATACTGACTGGTAGTGGGCGCGCACATAATGGCAAACTGGTGGATTTTCAACATCTGCTCCATAACCGCCTTCGGTCCGCAGGCATATCCCAGCCTCCAGCCCGTCATGGCATAAGATTTGGAAAAACCGTTAATCAAAACCGTCCGTTCCTTCATACCCGGAAGGGAAGCGATGGATACATGTTTTCCCTTGTAAGTCAATTCCGCATAAATTTCATCGGAAATTACGAACAAGTCCTTTTCCACCACGACCTTTGCCACTTCCTCCAAATCCTTTTTCTCCATGATGGCACCTGTGGGATTGTTGGGAAAAGGCAGGATTAAGACTTTCGTCTTATCCGTCACCGCATCCAATACTTCCCGTGCCGTCAGCCGGAATTCGTTTTCCGCCTTCAGCTCTATGATTACCGGCACGGCATTTGCCAAAATCGCGCACGGCTCGTAGGAAACATAGCTGGGCTGCGGAATCAACACTTCCTCTCCCTCGTTAATCATAGCGCGCAGCGCAATATCTATGGCTTCCGACCCTCCCACGGTCACGATGACCTCATGGCTGTAATCGTATGTGATTCCCTGCCTCCTCTTTATGTAATTGCATATTTCCATTTTTAAATCCTTCAGCCCCGCATTGGACGTATAGAATGTGCGCCCTTTTTCCAGGGAATAAATTCCCTCGTCCCTGATATGCCAGGGGGTATCGAAATCAGGCTCGCCCACGCCAAGGGAAATCGCATCTTCCATTTCGCTCACGATGTCAAAGAATTTACGGATGCCGGATGGTTTAATGTCTACTACCTTATCAGCTAACGGATTTCTCATGGCGTAATTTTCTCCCTTTCGTCTTCGTATTTTTTAGCCAGTATCGTTCCATGGTCCTTATACTTCTTCAGGATGAAATGGGTCGCCGTACTTAATACCGTATCCAGCGTGGACAATTTATCGGACACGAACTTGGATACTTCTTTCAACGATTTGCCTTCCAGCGTAACCAACAGGTCATAACCGCCCGAAATCAGGTATACGCTGTTTACTTCCGGATATTTGTAGATTCTCTCCGCAATGTTGTCAAAGCCCTGTCCCCTCTGCGGCGTCACGCGCACCTCAATCAACGCCGTTACCTTTTCAATGGAAGTCTTCTCCCAATCAATCATCGTATGGTAGCCGCATATGATTCCCTCTTTTTCCATGGCTGCCATCTCGTTTACCACATCCACTTCCTCCACGCCGAGAATCACCGCCAGCTCCTTTACGTCAATGCGGCTGTTCCTTTCTATTATCGATAAAATCTGTTCCCTCATGCTTTTTATTTCCTCCGTTCCGCCTGTTACGGCATATTCTCTTATTTTCTGTTATTTTTTGATATTTTTACTGTCCCAATATTTTATAGACGGCATCTGGTTTTGGAAGCTCAAGGAAGCGCCTCTCCTCCCCGTTTATAATAACTCTGTCATTACTGTCCGTTGTTTTCCCAATGACAGCGGCGGGAATATGCTCCCCTTCCAGCGCCCTCACAAGGTTATATCCGTTGTCCGCCGCCATCAGCAGACAGCCGCCGGACAAAAGTTCATATGGATTCAGTTCAAAAAATTCGCAGATTTCAATGGTTTCCTGTCTTACCGGAATCTTCTTCCAATCGATTTCCAGTCCGACGCCTGCGCCTTCCGCCAGTTCCCAAAGGGCGGCGAAGATTCCGCCCTCCGTCACGCCGTGCATGGCACAAACGCCGGACTTAACGGCGGTGGCGGCCTCCGGTACGATGGAAAGGAAACGGTCAAATTCCTTCGCTTCCTCTATAAACCGGAAGGGGTATTTGGTCAGCAGTTCTTTCTCCTTCGCCCTTGCCAAAAGGGAAGTTCCCTCCAGTCCGATCCATTTTCCCGCCACAATATCCTGCCCCGGATTAATGTTTTTCACCGACAGGGTTTCCCTGCCGTCCAAACGCCCGATGCCCGACACCGAAAACAGGGGATACTTTACCGCATCCGTAATATGAATGGCGTCCGCCGCTGCCTGTATGTGCAGCGCCGCGCATACCTCCTCCACTTGGAGCATCATCGCCCGTATTTGCGGTTCCTGCGTCTGTTCCGGCAGAAACAGGGAAAAGGCAACGGCAACCGGTTCCGCTCCCGAAACCGCCACGGCATTGACCGCGCCGTGCACCGCATGACGCGCCGCATTGTCCCCTTTCCACGCCACCGGACACACGGAAACGGCGGTCAGACTGCCGTCCCCCAAAGAAAAAACGGCGCAGTCTTCCCCTATTCCTGCGCCAATCCGTACTTCATCTCTTTTTGTCTTTCTTTGTCTTAAAACGGAACGCTTCCATACGTTCTCCGATAATTTACCCGTTTTCATTTTCTGATTACTGCTTTCTTTTCCTAATGAATTCCCAGGCTTTTCCGTCCGCCGCTTCCCGTAAAGCCCAAAATCCCGTTATCCTTCCGGCGCCGGCTGTTCTGCGGGAGGTTGTTCCGCCGGAGGCTGTTCCGCGGGTGCCTGTTCTGCCGGCGGCTGCTCCGCCGGAGGCTGTTCTGCCGGCGGCTGCTCCGCCGGAGGCTGCTCTGCCGGCGGCTGGGGCTGTTCGGCAGGCGCTGCAGGCGTTGCAAATTGTGCCAATGCCGCCGCCACGTTCTTAACGTGGTCGATATTATTCGTTGCCACCGCTGCCAGCATTTCATTATAAGCATTCACATCGTTGGTGGATAATCCCACTGTCGCCGTCCTCGGAACCATCTTATAACTGCTGCTGTTAATCTGTTCCCTGCTGACCTCTACGCCGTTTTCCGTCACAACCTTCCAAAGTTCCGCCCTATAACCGATATGCGCCGACTGTGACACCACTTTGCCAAGCGGCATCGCCACATCCGTATAGATTACATCGCTCTCCGGCCGGATTACGGAAAGCACATTGCTCTCGTATTTCACCTGACGGTCCGCTGGTCTTGTTTCCACACCGTATATCGTAAACGTAATATCTTTTCCCACTACATAGCCATCGATATAAATCGGATGTTCCGTATTATTTACAAACTTAAAATCTTTTCCCGCCGATTCCGCAATCGCCGCATCCGCGGAAGGGTCCACGTAACTTACAATCATGGAATGGTTATGGCGCTCCGTCACTTCCAGCTCCGCCAAAAGAACCGCATTGTACAGCGTAGTGGATACCTGGCAGATACCGCCGCCCAAGCTGTCCACCACCTGCCCGTTCATGTAAGAGCCCGCCATGAAATAACCGTTATCGGTGGAAAACGGGGATACTGCCTCATACGTGGAAAACTCATCCCCCGGATACAGTGTCGTACCCGCTATCAGGTTGCACCCGTTTGTCACATTGGCGCTCCTTGAGGAACCGGAAGAATTAAAATTCGTGGAAAAAGTCCCCAGCACGTCCTTCACCTGTGCCAGTTCTTCTTCGCTTCCCCTCGGCTCATCCACCTTTCCCACAAGGTCCAACTGCGCATCCTCAAAATTCCATTCCTTGGTCAGATAATCATAAATCCGGGTTAAGGACGCTTCCTCGTCAACGATATACCCCGTCGTCCCCGGCGTAACGGAAAACCCGCTCTCCGTCTTCACCAGCATGGCATCCTTCGCTTCCGAATTATACGGAGTGCATTGCTCCGCCAAAAACTGGCTCACCAGTTCCCTGTCCAGTTCATAGGTCAGTTCAAACACGTGGTTCTCATGCTGTAAGTCCTGCAAAGCCTTATAGCGCTGTATCACGTTACCCTTCTTCCCCAAAGCAACCGCATCGTTTATAATGTCCGGGTTGCCCCAAACCAAACCGAGATCCCCTACCGTTACCGTCACCTGATTGTTGTCCACGGCGTTTAACGTCAGGTTCTTCGTCCGTGCCTCCTCCAAATGGGCTTCCACCGCCTGGACCGCCTCGTCCGCCGTCATACCGGACACGTCCACCGTTCCGATGAAAATACCGTCCGCAATGGTGCTGCCGTCAGGTGCGGTAATATTGCCGGAACCGTTTCCGCCGCCTGCCGGAGCATCCGTATTACCGGAATCGGCACTGCCGCCGTCCGCTTCGTCTGCACTGCCCGAATCGGTATTTCCGTTCTCCACACCGCCGTCTGCAGCCATTGCTTCCACCGCATCCCCGGCTCCGGTTTCCACGCTGTTTCCCGCATCCAAATCTTCAATCGACTGCGCCGCCGCGTAATTTTGCGGCTGTAACAGAACCGCCAGCACAAAAGCCGTAAGAACCAGTGACACTCTCCTTATTTTTCCCGTCTTTTTTTTCATAATCTCTCCTACTTGTACTAAAAAATAAAATATGATAAAGTTGGAATAAGCATTGCAAGTACAATAATAATAATTATGACGGACGAAACGATTCTTCTCGTCCTGTTGTTGTGCATATTGAACATGTAAACCAGCCTCCGTGGTGTCTCTCTACTTGAAAGGATATTATAAATGAAAATGCCTTTTTTTGCAAGTTTTATCGTATTTATTATACTGGTTTCCTACGAGATTGCAAAGTCCCGCCGTACCACCGCCGAGAAGGAATCTTCCTTTTGGGAAAAGGAAAACCGGGCGAACAGTACCAGGCGCAAATCCCTGGATGATTTAAACTACATCAGGGTCCCTTTGGAAGACCTTCCCATGGACACCATGGCGGACGATGAGACCGTTTCGGAATGCCACCAAACGATGCGCCATCTTGCACAATCCCCCATCGTCAACTTTACGGGTATCAGCAACACGGATTTGAAACTGCGGTACGGCGCCCCCAATATCGAACTCCTGATGGGATACGACCAAAATTACACCACCCTGGTCCGCACCTTGCAGAAATGGGCGGAAAAATTGCACGAAGCCGGTCATACGGCACAGGCAAAGCAGGTTTTGGAGTTTGCCGTGTCCACCGATACCGACGTGAGTAACACCTATAAGCTGCTCGCCGCCATTTACGCAGCGGAAGGGAGTCACGGTGAAATCGCCCGCCTGAAGGAACGCGCCGGGAACTTAAATTCCGCTTCCAAAAACATTATCGTCCGTATGCTGCAAAAATTTGATTCATAATCCGGTCGGCTTCGTTCCTCGTCAGCTTCTCCACCTGACACTCCATAGTTATTTTATGCTTGTCCAACAATTTATATAACCGTTCTTTTTGGGACTTCGTAACCGGAGTCTCTTTTTTAACCCGGTATACCAAAGGCTGCGGTTCAAAATCCTTCCCGCCTTCCCCACCGTTATTGCCCCCGCAAAACAATCCTGTCAGCTTTAAATACAGCTCCGAAGCTGCCTGCGCATCCCCCAGCGCACGGTGCGCCGTATGTTCCAATCCATAATGGCGGCACAGGTATTCCAGTTTCCGGCTCTCCAAATCCGGCAGGAACTTCCTTGCCAGTTTTAACGTATCGATTCCTTTTCTCTCAAAAACAATTCCACGGTTCACCGTCTCCCTTTTCACAAAGGAATAATCGAACAGAATCCGGTGTCCGACCAAAACGTCATCTCCGAGAAAGGCAAGAAGCGGTTCCAAAAGCTGCCCCATATCCGGCGCTCCTTCCAGCATCCCGTTCCCGATTCCCGTCAGTTCGCGGATATGTTCTTCCAACCGCCGCCCCGGGTCCACAAAACTTTGGAAACGTTCCACCACCTTGCCGTCCCGCACTTTCACCGCCCCGATTTCGATAATCTTATCCCGCTTCGGGTTAAGACCCGTGGTTTCCAGGTCCAATGCCGTGTAATCACTGACCATGCCCCGCTCCTTCCGCTTTTTTTCCGTTTTCCTTCTTATTCCCGTTTTCCCGTTTGCTCCCCTTTTCCGCCTTCTTCTGCCGCGCCTGGTAGTCCGCACAGTATTCCGTCAGGAAACATTCCCCGCATTTTGGCGTTGGCGCTTTACAGATTTCCCTTCCCAGCGTAATCAGATGGATGTTCCAAAGAATCCAACGTTCCTTCGGCAGTTTCTTCATCAAATCCTTTTCCACTTTCTCCGGTTCTTCTTCCCGCGTCAGCCCCAGTTTCCTTGAAATTCGCTTCACGTGGGTATCCACTACAATACTGGGTTCATGGTAAATATTTCCCCGGATGACGTTCGCCGTTTTGCGGCCCACTCCCGCAAGGGACGTTAATTCCTCCAGCGTCCTCGGCACTTCCCCGCCAAACTTATCCACCAAATCCTTACAGCAGGAAATGATGTTCTTCGCCTTATTATGGTAAAAACCAGTAGCATGGATATCCCGCTCCAGTTCCTTTAAATCCGCCTGCGCAAACGCTTCGACGCCGGAATATTTTTGGAACAGCGTCTCTGTTACTATGTTCACCCGTGCATCGGTGCACTGGGCGCTTAAAATCGTGGCAATCAATAACTGCCATGCATTTTCATGCCGTAAATAACACCGGTACTCCGTACCGTACCTTTCATCCAGCAAAGCCAGGATTGCTTCCGTTTTTTTCGTCATCTTTCGTCCCTCCGGTCTTCCCGCCAATCCAAATACCCGTCCGCGCTTCCTTTGTGAGCGGATTCCTCCTGCCGTAATCAAAAAGCACCAAATATGTTTTTTCCGCCTTCTCCATCTCCCCCGTACCATCTTCTTCCCATACGGGATAGAAAAATACATCCATATGGGTCATCCGCGCCACCTGCTTCGGCTCGTATGCCCCGTAATCCGGCAGCATCCGGCGCAGCGCATCCCCGTTCCCGTAAAAGTCCCGTATCCTGCCTTTATAGTTTTGCAAATCCCTGGCAAACGCGGGACGGCTTTTCATGTTTTCCCGCAGGTAAATATCATAAGTCAAAAGCTCGCGGTACAGTTCTTCCCGCTCTCCGTCATACCTGCAGGCAAAATCCAGCAGCACTTCGTAACGGTATGCCCGCGACGGGTTGTTTTGGAAATATCCCTTTTCCCCGTAAAAATCCGCCAGTTTCCCGAACAGGTCAAACGGACCTGCAAACGCCCGCACAAGCACCGGAAGGGTATGAGTGAACTGACCGCTGTTGTAATACAGTTCCACCATTTCCTCTATCCTTTTGAGCCGGCACAGCTCCCCGTAGGAGAGCCATTTCGAGTATAACACTTCATAAGGCGGCAGGGAAGTGTAATTTATTCCATATCCGCCTGCCTTTTCCTGCATGGGCGTTCCTTTCAGTACTTTTAAGAATCCTAACTGTAACTGCTGGGGAGCCATGGCGTACACTTCGTCAAAAGAACGGCCGAAACTCCCGTAATCCTCAAAGGGCAGCCCGGCAATTAAATCCAAATGAATATGGATATTCCTTCCCTGCCGGATACGCTCCACCGTTTTACGCAGTTTTCCCATATCCGCGGACCGGTTGATTTCCCGCAGCGTATCCGGGTTCGTGGACTGTACGCCGATTTCCAACTGCACCAGTCCCGGTCTCATTTGCGACAAGAGTGTCAGTTCTTCCTCTCCCAACAAATCCGCCGCTATCTCAAAATGGAAGTTTGTAACACCATTGTCATTTTCCAAAAGATATTTCCATATTGCAGATGCATGTTCCCGGTTACAGTTAAAGGTCCGGTCCACAAATTTCACCTGCGCGGCTTTATGATTGAGAAAAAACCGCAATTCCTTTTTTACGGTTTCCATATCCCGCAGCCGCACGCCCCGCTCAATGGAAGAAAGGCAGTAACTGCAACGGAACGGACATCCCCTGCCGGATTCATAATAGATAATGCGGTTCTTAAATTCACCCAAATCCCGGTAGGGAAACGGCAATGCACTAATATCCATGGTTTCCCGTTCCCGGTTTTTGTATATCCTGTCTCCGTCCCGGTATGCAATCCCCCGGATATCGCCAAGCCCGCCGATGCCAGGGCTTCCATGGCATCGGCCTGCGTAATAGGAAAGCAGCTCCGAAAATGTTTCCTCCCCTTCCCCAACCATGACCCCTTTTACCATGGGCAGTTCCTCCAAAACCTGTCCGGCGTCAAAAGACACTTCCGGACCGCCCAGCCATATGGGCGTTTCCGGCAGTACCTTCTCCAGTTCCGCCACAAGCTCCCGTACCAGCCGCCAATTCCAAATATAGCAGGAAAACGCAGCCACATCCGGCTTCCTGCGGTAAAGATCGGCAAGGATATGCTCCGTCTGCATATTAATGGTATACTCCGCGATTTCCACAAAATTTCCCGGTGAATCCCCGCCCGCTCCCTCCTGTGCATAAGCCCTCAGACTGTACAGCGCAGGATTGGAATGAATGTATTTTGCATTGACCGCTGCCAATAAAAATTTCATGGTTTTTACCGTTTCCTTCCTTTTCCGTTTCGTGTTTTTATTTTACCATGCGTGTTTGGCAGAAGCAATGCGTATTAAGGCATATCTGCTTCCCCTTTTCCAAGTGTGGCAATAAACTATTTATACACTTGATAACGGTCACATATATTTGTTTTGTTGTCCATCTTTTACTTGCCATTTCCAACGGAATATGGAATATTGTTATTATATACATATCTGCACTTGTAAGAAAGGGGTTTTACAAAATGAAAACAAGAATCAGGGAATTGCGGACGGAAAAAAACTACACACAGGAATTTCTTGCCGCAAAAGCCGGCATAAACCAAACCTTCCTAAGCCGGATTGAATGCGGCGTCTCCATGCCGGATGCCGGCCTGCTCATCCGGCTTTCCGACATCTTCCAGGTTTCCACCGATTACATTCTCTGTCTTTCCGACCAGCGCCTTCCCTCCCTCCAGCCCGCAAACGCCGCCCAAACCCTCCAGGCCTACCAAACGCATATTTCCCTGCTCCAAAAACTTAACCCCATCCAAAGAACACATTTACAGCATTTTTTAGAAAGTATGGAAGCGATTTATTAAAGCTGCGGAAATACAAATGCCGCGCAGGAAATCGCCGGGCGGAGTTCCGCAAATTATTTTTGCATTGCCGGACATACAGGAAAAAACGGCACAGCCATGAGGCGCGTTTCAAATTCTGCTCCTTTGGCTGTACCGCTTTCCGATTTCTGTTTTACCAACCGCAAGTCCCGCATTACAGCGTAGCGATAAACCGTCCAAACGCCTCCATGCCTTCTTCCGTCCTCTTATAAACGCCCGCGTCCTCCAAAACCTGCATAAACACGTCACCGATTTCCTTATGGAGAATCTCCGTCACTTTCTCTTTCGTATCCCTGCTTTCACCCGGATACTTGGGAAGAAACTCCTCTACCCAGTCGGCATGTTTCTCCAGCCCCTCATCGGCACGGATATCCGCACCGGAAAGAAGCGCATCCCCAAGGGCATCCATTTCCCCTTTCAGGCGTGCCGGAAGGACTGCCAGACCCATAACTTCAATCAAACCGATGTTTTCCTTCTTAATATGGTGCAGTTTCGCATGGGGATGGTATACCCCAAGCGGATGTTCCTCCGTAGTGATATTGTTGCGCAGCACCAAATCCAGTTCAAACCGGTCCCCCCGCTTCCTTGCGATAGGAGTAATGGTATTATGGGGTTCCCCGTCCGTATATGCGTATACAAATGCATCTTCATCCGTGTATCCGCGCCACTTTTCCAGTATCACGTCCGCAAAGGCAATGAGCCTGTCACTGTCCGGCGAAGAAATACGGATGACCGACATGGGCCATTTCACAATGCCCGCTTCCACATCTTCGAATCCCCGCACCGTAAACTTCTTCTCCACATCCGCCTTTGCCATGGCAAATTCGTAATGCCCGCCCTGGAAATGGTCATGGCTTAAAATAGAACCGCCCACGATGGGCAAATCCGCATTGGAGCCCACAAAATAGTGGGGAAACTGTTTTACGAAATCAAACAGTTTACAGAACGTGTCGTGCTCGATTTTCATCGGTATATGTTCGGAATTAAAAACAATGCAATGCTCATTATAGTAAACGTAAGGTGAATACTGGAACCCCCACCTGGAACCGTTGATTTCCACCGGAATGATTCTGTGGTTCTGCCTTGCGGGATGGTTCACACGTCCCGCATACCCTTCATTTTCCACACAAAGCAGGCATTTCGGATAACCTGCCTGTTTTGCGTTTTTCGCTGCGGCAATGGCTTTTGGGTCTTTTTCCGGCTTGGAAAGATTAATGGTAATATCCAAATCCCCGTACTTGGTGGGAGCAATCCATTTCTGGTCCTTCTTAATCCGGTATCTGCGGATATAGTCTGTGTCCTGACTGAATTTATAATAAAAATCCGTCGCCTTCTCCGCATCCTGTACATACAGCCCGCGGAACCGGCGGATAACCTCACTGGGACGCGGTACCAGCATACTCATGATTTTGGTATCGAATAAATCCCGGTAAACGATACCGTCCTCTTTCATAATCCCCTTTTCCACTGCGTAATCCAGCATCCGCCCCAGAACTTCTTCCAGTTCCTCCACTTCCATTCCGACTCTTGTGGAACCGGAATCATCCTGCGCATCTTCTGCCGGTTCATCCAATCCAAACAATTCCAAAAGCCGGTTTCTCGTGTATACTTCATCTTCTTTTTCCACCAAGCCGGTTTTTAAACCATATACCACCAGTTTATTAATATCCTGTTGTATCATTTTCCTGTCCGCCCCTTCCCTTATGCTGCAAACCAAACCTTTGCGCCCGTACTGCACGTTTCCATCTGCGTACCATACACGGCTGCTTATTCCACAACCGACGGACCGTCGCCGATTTCCACTACATAAAAGTCTGCGGCATATCCGATTTTTTCCTTATAAGCCCTGCCTACCTGTTCAATAAAAGCGTCAATGGCATCATCTTTCACGATGCTGACCGTACAGCCGCCAAAACCTGCGCCCGTCATCCTGGAACCGATAACCCCGTCTACTTTCCACGCTTCTTCCACCAAGGTATCCAGCTCCACGCCCGTCACTTCATAATCATACTGGAGGGAAATGTGGGATTCGTTCATCAGTTTCCCGAACAGCTCCACATCATTGTTTTTTAACGCCTCCACCGCTTTTATGGTCCGCTGGTTCTCGTATACCGCGTGTTTCGCCCTCTTGGCACGCACTTCATCCTTAATGGCGCTCTTATACTGTTCAAACTGTTCCTCCGTCAAGTCGCCCCAGTTATTGATGCCGACCACTTCCTGCACTTCCGCAAGCGCCGTTTCGCATTCACTCCTTCTCTCATTGTACTTTGAATCCGCAAGCCCGCGTTTCTTATTGCTGCAGGAAATGACAATTTTGGCATTTTCCAGTTTAATCGGCGCATATTCAAAGGAAAGGTCCGCCGTATCGAGGAAAATCGCGTGCCCCTTCTTTCCCATGGCGCTGGCAAACTGGTCCATGATTCCGCAGTTCACGCCGTTAAAATTGTTTTCCGAATACTGCCCGATTAACGCCAAATCCTGGTTGGATACGTCAAACCCGAACAAATCCCTTAAAATATATCCGGTCAGCACTTCCACCGATGCCGAGGAAGAAAGCCCGGACCCGTTAGGAATATTCCCATTCAGCAGCAAATCCATGCCGGAGGGAACTTCATACCCTTTTTTACCGAATGCCCATATCACTCCCTTCGGGTAATTCGTCCAGCCTGCCTCTTTTTCCATCTTCAGGTCTTCCAACGAGGATTCCATCACTCCCAAATGCCCGAAATTCATGGAATAAAAGCGCAGTTTATTGTCCTCCCTCTTTTTCGCCACGCCGTATGTACCGATGGTCAGTGCACAGGGAAAAACATGCCCGCCGTTATAATCCGTATGTTCCCCTATCATGTTCACACGTCCCGGTGCAAAATAAACCTTTGCGCCCTCCGCATCCCCGAATACCTCCCCAAATTTCTTAAGTACTGTTTCCTTCATGTTCTCTGCCATAACCCCATTCCTTTCCGCCTGCCTTCCTGCCAGGCATATTCCTGCATTCCATGCCATGCTCTTAGCCGTTCCGGCTTCCCGCGCTTTCCTTCACTTCTTTTCATGGTTCCATTATAATAAACCCGCCCCGGATTTCCATGCCCCATTGTTACAATAACCTGTCAAAATGTTATATGTTATGAGAAAAGCCCGTTCATCCCCGCAGCCGTTCAATCTGGCTGATAAACTCCTCCACCTGTTCCAAATGTTCCTTATTGCGCCTGCCCTCCCCTTTCTGCATCTCTTTCCGGTATGCGGAAGGCGACATCTGCTTCATCTGCCGGAATGCTTTGGTAAATACCAGCGGATCCTGATAGCCGCAGGAAATCGCGATGCTTTCCACGGAAAGGGAAGTAAGCTGCAAAAGCTCCGTCGCCTTCGTGATGCGGAACGTCATCAAAAACTGCTGCGGCGACATTCCCAGGGAATTTTGGAACAGCGTATATAAATAACTGCGGTTAATACAGACATAATCCGCCACATCCGTCACCTTTATGGGATTGCAGTAGTTCCCCTGTATAAACTCCACTGCCTTGCGGACATACGTATTGGCCCGGTCCCCCTCATTTTTCTCCGCCACGGGAAGTCCTTCGGCAACCATGGACAAAAACAGGGACAACTGCCCGTTCCTGCGCAGGTCGTTGGCAATCCCGAACGTATTATGCTCCATCATATCCCGCACCGCCTGATACAGTTCCTCCGAACGGTCCGAACGGAAGACCGGATGGGAAATGGAAAGCCCGATGGACTTCACGTATTCCTCGGCTTTCGTGCCGCTGAAGCCCACCCAGACATAAGTCCACGGCTCCTCCCCGTCCGCCTGGTAAAAAGCCAGTTCCTCCGGCGTAATCAAAAACCCGTACCCTTCTTCCAGCGGATACGTTTTATTCCCAATGGAAAACCTCCCCTTTCCGCTCAGAATATAATGAATAATATAGTGCGGCTTAAGCGCCGGTCCGAAGCTGTGCAGCGGCTCCGTCTTAGAACAGCCGCAGCAGTTCACATACAGACTCCCCGACTTCTCCCCCGCAAATTCCAGTTTGTACGCCTTTTCCATACATCTTCCTCCCCATCCCCAAAACCTCAAATCCCTGCCATCCCCATTATACCACCCGCCATCCGCCATTTCCATCCCAATCCGTCCCTCATCCGCCGCCATCCCCGCTTTTTAACCGTCCGTCCTTAAAAACAAAAAAGCCGGCTCACCCACGCACCAGCTTTTTCATCCCCCATCCAATCACCAACCGGCATCCCACGGACACCGCCACCGTAACCACCCCGCTAATCAAAAACCGCATCCACAATTCCAAATCCAGAAAATTCACACACCACATAAAAATATAGGTATGGGTCAGGTAAATATACAGCGAGCTCCTCCCAAGCGAAGCCAGCATCTTTTCTTTTATCCTGCACTTTGCCGCCAGCAGCATGACCAGAAAGCCCCAAACCACGGCAGCGCCGGTTTGCATCCACAATATCTGTTCCTCTGTCCTTCCTACTGCAACGTTCTCATCCAAACCGGAGCGCACCACAAGCGCCATACCCACGGTGCATACCGCAAGCAGGGGAATCCATGCCTTATCCACCGCCTTCTTCACCCCATCCTCATATTCTGCGGCAACCACCCCCATGGCGAACGCAATATTGGATACATACCAAAAATCCTGCATTCCTCTGTCCCGCAGAACACAGGTAAAAACATAGGTAAAAATGCAAAACGCCGCGCACCTTGGTCCCTTTCCGCCCACAATGGTATAAACCGCAATAAATCCGATATAAAAAATGAAAAGCACCACCATATACCAATAGTCGCTCCCATTGGCAAATTTCCAAAAGTCATGAAGGGAAGCAAACCCGCCCGACAGCAGTTCTATGGCTCCAACCACAAGGAAATAAGGTATGTAAACATTTTTAATCCGTTTCCATATGAACTGCGGGTGCATCCGTTCCTGTCCCAGCGACTTCACCAGCGCATATCCCGAAAACAGGAAGAAAATATCCACCCCATATACTCCCAGCCTGCTGAATGCCAGCCGGACCGTCTCCGCATTTCCTTCCGTTTGTGCAAACCACGTCCACCACTCCGCATAATGGGACAGGACCACCATGACCGCCGCCATCCCCCGGAACCAGTCCGTCTCCCTTTTGCCCATAAGCCGCCTATCGCTATCCTGAACCATTTTCTACCTCATTTCTGTACAGACATACCGCGCAAATCCACTAAACCATTTGCATCATAACAATCTGTCAGCTTGCGGTCAAGGTACAGGGGATTAAGGATTTCTTAAGTTTTATTTAAGACTGTGTACCGGAAAAAGGAATCGCTTAGGGTATTATTGCCCTTATCGCCGGACCATTGTTGACAGAAATATTTTGTTCTGTTATGGTCATATTGCAAAGTAACATACTCCAAAGGACATTTTTTACATGAAATTTGTTGTCAGGAGACAAAGACAAATAAGAAAGGCAATACTATGAAAAAAACAAACACCAAACTCATCCTGTCCACCCTCATCCTGTCGCTTACCTGCGTCTCCTGCGGTTTTGGCAATACCGCATCACCATCCGCGCAAACACAGGACAACGCCGCAGCGGAACCGGTCAGCCTTATCCGCATTGACGAAGCCTCCTCCACCGTGGAATTAACCATACCGGAAAATTACATGGAATCCGCCACACAGGAAGAACTGGATACCGCCGCGAAAGAAATGGGAATCCAGTCCATCACCCTTCAGGAAGACGGAAGCGCCTTATACGTAATGACCATGGAACAGCACGAAAAAATGCTTTCCGATATCAGGGAAAATATCATGGCAAGCCTGGAAACCATGAAGCAGTCCAATGATTATAAAAATTTCATTAATATTACCACCAATGAAAATTTCACGGAGTTTACCGTTACCACCACGGAAAAACGGCTGGATACCAAAGAATCCTTCTCCGTTATGTCTTTTTACATGTACGGGGAAATGTACAATATGTTCCTCGGCACGCCGGCAGATAACATCCATGTGGAGTTCATCCACGCCGAAACAGGGGAACTGGTCAGCGCGGCGGATTCTTCCAACAGTAAATATTAGAGCGTGTTTGGCTTTTCGTGTATTTTAACCGTCTTATAATCATTGAACAGGGAAGACTTTTCCTACTCGCCGCGCGCCCCATGCGCCGTAGAGCAACCCTTGACACAGCGGGCGAAACCGGCACTTAGAAAAAGCGGGAATGAAAAAACGCACTATCTTTCATTCCCTCTTGATTATATTTTATGCTGCCTTGTTGTAATCAATAATCATAACTTCACTGATAATCTTTTCTGCCTGTTTGCTTAATTTTTCAATTTCTTTCATAATTGCCATTGAAAAAAATTCCTCGCCGCATTGGGAACATTTTTTACATGGAACATTTTTCACAATCAAGATACCGTTTTCTAATTTTTCAACATAGATTGTTGTTGCTTCAATCATATGATTACTGCCACAAGTAAAACAATTCATATTTAACGCCCCTTTCTCGTTTTAAAATCCGGCTCCCATTCATCAATACTTGGGTAGTATGCCGTTATTATATGCAGATTGATATTATCGCTTGCAACGACTACATGTAAGTATTTGCCATTTATTGACAATCCCAATAACAGGCAACTGGGGAACGGTTTATCATCTTCATATTGCTTTATGATTTCGCCTTGCATAATGACTTTTATAATACTGTCTGAATCAATATTTCTTTCCCTGCACCGTTTTATAACATGTGCAGTCATTATAACAGTATCATCTGTACACAGCTTTCTTAAATCGTTGATAAGCAGAGCCACTTGAAAAACAAGCGGCTCTGGTGTATAATCTAATCAGAAAGGTTTATCGGATACGAAGTTCCGATTGCCCTCAGTTAAATTGATATTACAAAAGAAATAGCATCTAACTTTGGACGGTTGGGATGCTATTTCTTTTTATGATTGTCTATGTAAGACAGAGCCGCAAAAATAACAAGCAATAATGTCAGAACTTCCATCACGCTCATGGGCACCACCCTCTTTCGTAAAACTAGAGGGCATCTATCAGAAAATCGCATCCTGCTTTCTGTTTAGCTATACAACCTCATTATAGCATGAACACAGATATTTCACAAACAAAAATGAAGCAGTATCAAAGTATCAATCGGATATGCTCTGTCATCGCCAGTGGTGCCAAAGGCGTAGGCGTTCGCCAATGCAGGGGGTAAAATGGAGCGGAGCGGGAACGGAGCCGCTACGCGGAGACAAAAGATACGGTTTATCTGGCTGTAAAATCAAATTTGATGATAGGCTTGCGGGTTGGGGAACTGGTTGCTTTACGTTGGAGCGACTGGACTGATATAAACCATTTACATATCATGAGGAAAGATATCAGAAATCAGGATACCGGAAATTATACAGTGGTGGGACATACAAAAACTAACCGAGACCGTTTTGTAATTCTTGTACCAAAGACATTAAAGATTCTAAATAAAATTTCACACGAAAGCGATTATATTTTTGTCCGTAACGGTCAACGTATCACCGCAAGACAGATAGCCTATGTGTTGGAAAAATATGCCGAACGCCAGGGGGGTGCCAACAAAATCCACTCACAAGATGCGCAAAACCTACGCTTCAAGATTAAATGCAAACGGTGTTCCTTTAGATGCAATCAGGGAACGACTCGGTCACAGTTCATTATCTACCACCCTCGGTTATATCTATAATCCGCTCACGGAAAAGGAGACATATAAACTGATAGCAAAGGCTTTGTGAGTGTTTGAAATGCCTGCTTTCAAATGCTTTCAAATGGGAGCAACGGACAAAATAAAAAACCTGCATAAATACGGGCTTTTCCATACAATACAAAGAGCGCGAGACGGGACTCGAACCCGCGACCCCGACCTTGGCAAGGTCGTGCTCCACCAACTGAGCCACTCGCGCATCAACAATGACTATTATACATACCCCCTGCCCATTTGTCAACTCCTTTTTTAATATTTATTTTTAACTTTTTTTATCTTCCTAGTAACCATTCAGCCTGGAATGTTATGCTGATGGGCGGACGCACGAGCGGGAGTTTTTTTGTGGGGCGGCGGCAGCGGGATTGGCTGTCCCGTTTTTCCGTGCACTTGTTTCCGCGGGCAACGAGTCAAGCAGATGTGCTTGCACGTATATTTGACGACTGCCCGTGCCGGGAAAAAAATGATGTAATGCGACATTCCTTTTTTGATATCCAGCAAAGGCCAGGAGCGGAACCCCCTGCCACATCTTACTATAAGACAAGAATGGCGTGGTAAAACCGTCAAAGCTGAAATGGAGTAAAATCTTTTTGGTTGTCATAATGCTGATACAATATAATCTTTTGCTCTATATGGCGCCGATAAGGGAATTTTGGGCATTTTCTTTTTTATTTACCATAGTAACCGGGCTATTTTGGGATTCAAAAGTGGTTTTCATAACGGGTTTGGAGATTACGGTCTCATTGCTGGTATCCTGGATGGTAGACGGAGATGCTTTTTTGCCGGTGAAGGATGAAATATACCAGTCCGCAATTATTAACCGGATTCTTTGTCTGGTTCTGACGATGGCATTTATTTATCTGATTGTCCGTATGGTTTCACGCCATCTGATAGGAGCAAAAAAGAAGAACTGGAAAAAACAATGAGCGTGTGCAGAACGTATTAAACAAGGTCATGCATATTGCAGGGGAATTGGGCGGAGCCAGTCAGGCACTGGTAGGAACGACCCAGGCGGAAAGCGCTTCTACACAGCAGTTATTTGCAATCAGCGAAAATCTTTTGGAACACAGCGGACAGATGATGGACAAATCGGAACAAAGCCGGAAAATCTGCTGAATTTGAAAGAAAGCAACCGCAATATGGAGCTTAAGATGCAGGATGTCAACCGCATTTCCAAAGAACTGACTGAGATTTCCGCGTCAAATGAAAAATCCCTGAATCTTCTGATGGAATGAGCCGTGATGTGGAAAGTTCCACAGGCAAGACAAAGGAAGTTACAGATAAACTTTTGGCAGAGTCGGGGGAAATCGGCAAAACACTGGATATCATCAATGAGATTGCGGAATCCATTAACCTTCTCGCACTGAATGCCTCCATTGAGGCAGCACGCGCCGGGGATGCAGGCCGCGGATTCGCCGTCATCGCGCAGGAAGTCGGACATTTGGCAGACAATACGAAAGAATCCCTGCTGAAAGTCGGTGAAGTGGTCAACCGCGTACAGAGCGGAACACATGATGTATCAGCGTTTATGAGTCAAAATACACATCAACTGATGGAGCAAAATCAAGTTATACTGAAAACCGCGGAAGGCATCCGCACCATGATAAACTTGCTGAAAAAATCCGTGGAGGCGATTGATGAGGCAAAGGCTTCTGCTCTTTCAGTAGAAACAGCAGAAGCCGAATCCCCGCCCCTGAAAAGAATAACGCATTTTAAGCGCGCCCCAAATATTCCTCTACCAATATCCGCGGAATCCGCCCGTTTCCTGCCACAATATCCGACACATTTCCCGTTCCTGCATCCGCGCCCCGGTAATCCAGTACCAGCCCGCCTGCCTCACGTACCAGCAGCATCCCTGCCGCAAAATCCCACAGCTTCAGCCCCCGTTCAAAATACCCCTCTATCCTTCCGCACGCCACATTCGCCAAATCCAACGCCGCCGAACCGGTACGCCTGATATCCTGGCAGTCCGTGAATACCGCCTGAAACACCGGAAAATTCTCCTCCGCCAGCGCTTTGTAATACGGCGAAGTGCCTATGGAAATCAGGCTTTCCCCCATTTCCACTGCGCCACTCACCCGTACACGCCTGCCGTTCCGGTAACAGCCTTTTCCTTCCGCCGCCCAAAACATCTCGTCTGCATACGGATTATACACAATTCCCATAACAATCCTTTGGTTATCCATAAACGCCAGCGAAACCGCGCTGTTCCTGTAATCATGAATCAGGTTCGTGGTGCCGTCCACGGGATCCAGCACCCACACAAGCCCCGCCCGGTCGATTTCCTCATTGGACTTCTCCTCCCCCATAAACTGCACTTCGGGATATAGCTCCTGCAATTTCCCACAGATAAACCGCTGCACGGCAAAGTCCACTTCTGTCACATAATCCGCTACCCCTTTTGTCCTGGTATGCCCTGCAGCCTCCCTGTCCCGGAACAGCTTCCCGGCTTCCTTCACCACCGACTTTACAGCCTCCATGTCTATCTTTATGCCGTTCCCTGCGCAAATTACCATACCGACTCCGTCCTCATTCCCAACATGCATCCGCATATCCATCCCTCCGTTTTTCCTTCTTCCTCCGTCTTCCACCGGCTTTCTGCCGGTCATCCACAGGCCGCTCCGGCTTAACCCCTCCGCCTGCTGTCTCCATATTTCCGGCAGCCCTTCCATTTCCCCGCTGCTATTCATTATCCGGTGCACCCGCGTTTAAATCCGTATAACAGTCCAACAGCCCCACCGTCTCGTTTGCCGGTCTGCCATACATATTGCAGCATTTATGGGAAACTTGCGCACCCTTATCGCTGCCCTGGTCCATTTCCACGCTCATCCTCACCACGCCCATCTGCGTCTCCCCATCCAAATGCCTTAAAATATCTTCAATCAAACGTTCGTCTTCCATACCCCGCCTTCTCCTTCCTTTTTGTTTCCAATCCTTCCCCAAACCCCTGTCCGGTTTTATCCCTGCCAAAGCCGGCTTCCGCCACAAACACTGCGCATTTTTGCCGGTATATCTGCGGTCAATCCAAAGACAGGCCGTCAAAAAAGTCCTTCTCCCCCATCTTCTCCGATTTATACCGGATCAGGAATGCCTTCATCTCCGCATATTCCCCCGGCATATCGGACAATATGGCATCAAAATTATCCTCCGTCACTCCGCCGATATCCGCAAATATCTCAAAATATTCCTGTTCATGCCCGTGTTCCCCTAAAAGAACTTCCCAGCTTTCCTCGCTGCCGCACCCCTTCGTATGCGCCGTCAAATATTCTTTCAGTTTGCCTTCCGTCTCCTCCGCCAAACCAATGGGATTCATCAGACGCAGAAAAGCCAGACGCACTTTCCCCTTCCGTTTGTTTTTTACAAATTCCTCCAGGCTGCTTCCATAATCTTCCTCCCCGCAAAGTATCATTTTCGTATAGCCTTCGCCGTCTTCCTCATCCATAACCGCATTCATTTTGGCATCCCACTTGCAGAGCCATTCTCCCGTTCCCGCCTCCAGCGGATTCATCAGGTATTCCGTATCCAACATCCCCGCACCGGCGGCTAACAGCGCCGCCTGCTGGTCTTCCACATCCCTGCCGCTTCCGTTTCCCTGCTTTCCGCCGCTCTCTGCCCGTTCCGTTCCGGGAACATAGGCATAAATCCGCCTTACTGCCGGGCATTCCATGAAAATCCTGCTGCCCAGCTTCATTTTCTTCTTCGGAAGCCACACATTTTCCAAATTGGAACAGTAGGCAAATGCCCAATCGCCGATTTCTTCCACCGAATCCGGCAATACCACCTTCCTTAACTGTTTTCTGCTTAAAAAAGTTTTTTTTGCAACGGCTTTCACCGGATACCCGTCAATTTCCCCCGGTACCCGCACCTCCGTATCCGTGCCTCCGTAATCCGTAATTCTGACCCACGTCCCGTCCTCCACCGTATATCCTATGGTCCCGTCCGCTGTTGTTAAACTTCCCTTCTGCCTGTCCATTTCCCCACCCTATTCCTGTTTTATAATTCCAATTTTTCTATTTCATGCACCAGGCTTTCCTGTCGTTCGGACAACCGCAGCGCTTCGTTATGCTTTTGGTAATCTTCACAGCCAAATGTGGCAATAAAGCGCGCCCCTGCCGTATTTACGGTAAGCTCCGTCACCAGTATCAGCATTTCGTTTCCTTCCTCAAAAGCCGTTTCCACAAAAGTAAACAGTCCGTGCAGCCTTTCCTTCGTCACCGCCGTTTCCGATTTCATGGCGGCAACTTCCGCCTCAAACTTTTTCTTAATCTGCCCGAACGCATCCGCCGCCGTTTCCGCATCGCCCGCATACAGTTCCTTCTTCGCCCGTTCCAGGAATTGGATGACCGCCCTGTGTTTCCTCCAATCCCCGTCCGACAGGGAATTGGCTTTCCGCAGGGAATCCGCCAGCTTCTTCTTCCCCTCCGCCTGCCGCTCCATCATCTCCGTCACCGCCGCCATCTCTCCGCCTTTCTCCGCCAGCCCGCGGAGCGCTTTTAACGGAACCATCAGGTCATTCAGATAATCCGCCGTTTCCATCCGCTCCCTGATTTCCCCCAGCATTTTATCCATCAGCATACTTAACAGCGACAACCGCTCGTCAAACGAAGCCGCCTTTGCCCGGATAAACGCTTCCTCCGGCGCCTCACCCTTTAAGATTTCCTCTACATGGTAATTCTTTTTATATTTTTGGTATAAATCATAATATGCGGTAAATTCCTTTACCACACGCTCATTGCGCAGGTACTGCCCCACCAGCGTTTCATCCACCGTCAGTCCTTCTTCCTCATACAGCGTAAGAATCTGGGACAAATCCTCCCAGCCCCTTGCCGTCACATAGGAACGCCCTTTCACGGTCGTCTCGATTTTATAAAAATGCTCTTTTTTCAGTTCCAAATAACTGGTAACCACATTATGGATGCCCTGGTTGCCTGCATATTCCTTCCACACTCCGTATTCCGCTTCCACATCCAGCACTTTCAGACGGTCCATCGTTACCACATCAAAATCCCGCACCGACTTATTATATTCCGGCGGATTCCCTGCCGTCACAATCACCCATCCTTCCGGCACTCTGTGCCTGCCGAATACTTTATACTGCAAAAACTGCAGCATGGACGGCGCCAGCGTTTCCGACACGCAGTTGATTTCATCCAAAAACAGGATTCCTTCCCGGATGCCGCTCTCCCGCATTACGTCATAGATGGACGCTATGATTTCGCTCATGGTATACTCGGATACTTTATACTCCAGCCCACCGTATTCCTTTGTTTCGATAAAGGGCAGCCCCAGTGCTGACTGTCTCGTATGGTGTGTCATGGAATAAGACACAAGCGCAATTCCAAGCTCCTGCGCAATCTGCTCCATAATCGCCGTCTTCCCCACACCCGGAGCGCCCAGCAGGAAAATGGGGCGCTGACGCACCACCGGAATCCTGTATTCCCCGAAACCATCCTTTTTTAAATACAAATCCACCGTATTCCTGATATATTCCTTTGCCTGCTTAATATTCATATCCGCCTAATCTCCCGCTTCTTTATTTCTTTTTGCTCCCATTCCGGGTTCCTGCCATCACGCTCCGATATCGTCCTCGTTTAGAACAATTCCGATTGCCCAGGGCGGCAGCTCTGGCCGGTCCCCGTTTTCATCCAGGAAAATAAAAATCGTATCATATGCCGGCATCTGTGCCGGATAAATCCCATAACCGTCCGTAAAGTAAATCAATCCTTTCAGGTTTTCAAATTCCCCTTCCGCCGCCAGTTGCTCCACATACCCAAACACCGGCCGGAAATCCGTGGACCCGAACCCCTTTAACTTCCCGTTCTTCATGAACTCCTCAAAATCTTCCTCCCCGGTTATCTTCGTATCGCTCTGCACTTCGCTGTCACACTGGATGATATGCACATTGATTTTCCGGAAAAAATTTTCCGTTCCCTTTAAAATCGAATACGTTTTCCGTACAAACTCCCGGACGATTTCCCCTCTGCAGGATGCCGACGTATCAATGGCAATGACGAACTCCTTCACCTTTTTCGCATCCTTATACTCTAACGGTTCCACCAACGGCATATTCCCATACTCCGAAAGCCCGTAAGTGTAATAAATATAATCAAACTCCTCGTCATTCACCTGCATATCCTCGCCCATTACCGTAAACTTCCGCAGGATTTCCGCATAATCATACCGGTCACGGGTAGCTTCCGCCAAATTCTTCTCCAAACTCTCGGAATTATTTTTATCTTTGGAAAAAGACTTTAAATCCGCCTTAATCCTTTCACTTATTTTCTTCCACTGTTCCTCCGAAACCTCCAACTGTTCCTGACGCTGCCAGTATATATGCGCATCCCTGCAAAACAGCTTCTGCCACTGCATTTTCTCCCCGACGCTTACCGGATGGTTCCTCAGGTAACGGTAAATCCGCTCCGCCGTCAGCATCCCCGCATCCTCCTTCAGGTAATGCAGTTTATTCCTTGCTTCCGCATCCGTTTCCAGCACCGCCATATGCAGCCCCAATTCCAACACCACATTCTCCACTGCGGCATCCACCGCCAAATCCCACGCTTCCCGTTCCTTTTCCCCATATGCAAAATGATGGTAAAACACAAAATGGAACAGCACATGAAGATACATCCTTACCGGAAAACCTTCCTCCTCCCGGTACCGTCTCAACAGCCAGACCGGATCATAATACAGCCTCTCCCCATCCGATGCCGCACCCTCCATACCCATTTTCATTTCCGGTTTCAGCCTGGACAAAGCCACATCCAAAAAACGCATATTGACCACAATATTATCCCGCGCCAACTGCATCACCTTCCCCGCCAGCCCCGTAACCCGCTCCATACGCAATTCTTCATCCTTATCCATAACCTTAGTCCCATCTGCCATCCCGTTCACCGCTCCCGCTTTCCAAATCATCTCCCCACCCCAATCCCCAAAAACTACACCCCTGCCATTTTCTATCTTACCAATCTTTTCACTGATTTACTACCCCAAAATAAAAGATATTCCCCTTTCACCATAACAGTTCAGCCTGAAATGTTATGTTCGAAAGCGGACGCACGGGAGGAAGTTTTTTGGTGGGCGGCGGCAGCGGGATTTCCTGTCCCGGTTTTCCGTGCACTTATTTCGGCTGGGAATTTCTAAGCAGAATGGCGTAGATTATCACCGGCTACGGTCGCCCTCTATCGGCATCCATGCCGAATCGGGCTAAACCGTGCATCCATGCACGGTTTCCCTTGGGTGTCCGCATTCTGCTAAGAAACTCCCGCCGGAAACGAAGCACGGAAAATCCGGGACAGGCAATCCCGCTGCCGCCGCCCCCCAAAAAACTCCCTCCCGTGCTGGGTAGAGTAAAAAGGAATGCTATGATACGGTATTATATTTTTCTGATAACCAGCAAAAGCCGGGAGCGGAATCCCCTGCCCGTTTTCTCACTGCCTCCCTGTGCTTCCCCTGCCGGCATCTGTTCAAAACCTGTTTCAAAAAATGGTGGTATTTCTTATTGGGTCCAGCCGTCGGTTTCTGACCGCTTTAGGCGGCGTTGTCTGACGAACAAGGTATTTCGCGGAACGGGAAATACCTTGTGAGGAGTTTCGCCGCCGTGGTCAGAAACCGACGGCTGGGCACAATTAGAAATAGCCCATTTTTGCCATCAGGTTTGAACAGATGCCGGCAGGGGAGGCACAGGGTGCCGGGGACAAACCGGGCAGGGGGTGGGGTTCCTGGCTTTTGCGTCCGCACTCACCCACGAACATAACATTTCAGGCGGAACTGCTGCCTTTCATGCCTTTTCCATTCCGTCTCTATTCCCCTCTGCAGCTACGGAAGCGGTACCACATAAAAGTTTTCTTCCGTAGGGGTACCCATCACATCTTCCTTCTGAAACAGCAGACTCTCCACCTGCTCCAAATCGATGACACGATCAAGCGCGAAGTTTACCAGATAGGTGTCCGTATTCTCATCACCGTATCCCATACTTCCTCCGTTTTGCAGCCACGGATACAGCGTACCGTCCTTCATCTTCACTCCCATGAACATTGGCGGTTCCGCAAAAAAATCAGAAGAAATGCTTTCGCCGTTTTCATTGATACCCTCCTCCGTTACCGTCTGCCTGGGGAAATCGTATTCCACATAAACGGAAACCGGAGAAAGTTCCACCTTTTTCACCGTGGCTCCCGAATCACCCAGCAGCTCCTGCATCCGGTATTCCTCCATGCTGTCCTTTCCCTTCAGATTCCAGTCAAACGTCCATGTATCTTCAATCGCAGACCCCAAATATTCCGCTTTGGCAACCGTTCCCAAATTATGCAGCTCCACATGGATATCCTTATCCACAAAATATCCCCTGACATCGCTGTGCAGCATGACCACATATTCCATACTGCCGTCTTTCATCACCATATGCCCGATATTCCCGTATTCGTCCTCCTCCAACGGCGAACCGTCCGCATTGGCAGCTTTTCCGTCCGGACCCGTCACCAAACCGTCATAAAACGATGCCGTATAATTAAAATCGTCTTTCCCGTCCACCGATACATCCATCCGCTCAAATGCCGGTTCCGCACCTTCCGCAAGCTCATATCCTTCCACACGGAATACGATATAGGAAAAATAATTATCCGTAATGCTCTGTTCCGCCGTAATCTTAACGCCTTGTTTCGTGCATTCCTGCATGGCAAACGCCACTGCCTGTTCCTCCTCCAACTGCACCTTTTGTTCTTCCGTTACCTGCATTCCTTCCTCCAGGCTCCGGCTCCAGCGCAGGTATGCCGCCACCGTGGTAATACTTCCGCACGCCAGTGCCGCTGCCAAAAAGAGAACCGCTGCTTTTCCTGCCGAAAATCCTTTTTTCTTTGCTAATTTCTTTTTCCGCATTTTTTTCATATTTTCTGAATTTTCCTTTCTTTTCACATTTTTCTTTTGCAGTTGTCCGTGATGCTCCTGATATGTCCCTGTTCCTGTCCCCCTATCTTCTTTTTTAATACTTTCCTTCTTTAAATGTTCCTCTTTCCTGCTTATTTCCTCCCCGCCCGCCGCACGGATTTTATCAAAAGCAGCCTTTGCCTTATCCTGTACCACTTCCGGAATTTCCACATCCGTCTGCAACGCCTTTATGAGATCCGCTCTATCCATTCTTTTTTCCTCCATAATCATGCAAATTCCTTTGCCAACTGCTGCCTGCCCCTTGCCAGCCTGCTCCGTACCGTACTTTCCGGCATTCCGAGAATCTCCCCGATTTCCCCGGTCTTAAAACCCTCCACGTAATAAAGCATCAATACCAAACGGTACTTTTCACCCAGGGAAGCCAGCGCTTCTACCCATTCTATATTCTCATAGTTCCTTTCGCCGGAAGGTATCTCAGGCATTTCCTCCAACAGTGAAATATGTTTCTGTTTCCTCAAAATATCATGGCATTTATTTATGAGAATCCTGGTCATCCATGTGCGGAAATAGGCTTCCTCCTTTAACTGCCTCAGCTTTTCCCAGCAGACAAGGATTGTATCCGAGATGGCATCCGCAACATCTTCATCGTTACGCAGAACAGCTTTTGCTGCTTTATACATATTCTGCATCTGTGACTGCATCAGCGCAACAAAAGCATCCGGATTCCCCTGCTTCGCCCTTCTGATTAAATTATCCATAATAGTCCCTCTCTTTTTTCTGCACGTACAGTAACTTTTTTTATGTTTCTATTCATTAGACGACAGACAAGCCCAAAACGTCCCAAGTAATTTCATCCCGTCAAAAAATCCACGCACGGCTCTGTGCGATGGGGCAGGGAAGACATCTTTCCTGCTCACCGCTCCCCCCATGCACCCGTCAGCTCTGCTGACATCCTTCCTTTGGGTTCCCGTATGCACAAAAAAGAAGAAAAGCCCCGCTTTCACGGGACTTTCCTTCTTTTTATGAGGGGGGAGATAGTGAGTTTTAAATAGTGAGTTCTTCAACTATCCATAAGTTATCATAAATGGTAATTGTGTCTTTCCTGTGTTTTTTTCTGAAAAAACTTATTAACTTTCCTAACCATTCATAAATTCATTCTTAAGAAATTGAGCATGGGAAAAATTTTTCCCTGTCTGCACAGCTCCGTGCACAAAGAAGAAAAGCCCCGTTCTCACGGAGCCTTTCTTCTTTATTTTCTTATGAGGGGGGAGATAGTGAGTTTTTAAATAGTGAATTCTTCAACTATCTGTAACCTATCATAAAAGATAATTGTGTCCTTCCTGTGTTTTTTTCCGAAAATAATTATAAACTTTCCGTCCGAAAAAAACTACGGAATACGCATCACCGGCACATAAAGCCGCCAAAAAACTTAATCCATGTCGCTTTCACTTGCCGCCACCGCAGAAACCACCGAAGTCACCGCTGCTATAATTACGGCAATAATCACGATCAGCAAACCACCGCCCAAAATTAACATTTCCATACTCTTTTACCTCTTTTCTTCCCAAATTCTTCTGTCCGGCTTCCAAATCGGTCCGAATCATTCCGCTTAACGTTCATTATAGCACACCATTTCCGTTTTTTCCATATAATAATCCTATACCACCACATGAAGGGGATACCTCATGGATACCACGATTGACCTTCCCGCAATCATCACCGGTCTGCAAAACGGCAGGTACCCGAAATTGGGAAGCGGCTCCGGCAGGCGGGTCTACGACCTGCAAAACGGTATGGCACTAAAAATTGCAAAAAACGTCAGGGGCTACGCCCAAAACCAAATCGAAGCCATCATTTCCGAAATGGATGATTCCCAGCTTTTTGCCAAAGTCCTTTTTATTTCCAAGGATAACCTGTATCTCGTTATGGAAAAAGCGGAATCCGTTACGGATTTTTCCCAAGTGCTGCACTATTTTAAAGCAGTCTCAAACCGTGAACTGTTCCAGCGGGACGACTTTAGCTATATTCCCCGGAAATACAACCTCCTGCTCAGCGACTTATGCCGCCCCGTCAACTGGGGAATCCTGAACGGACGTCCCGTCATCATCGACTATGGATTCACCGGAAGAATCAAACGCAAATATTATTCTTTCCTGTAACCAATCCGTCAATCCACGCCCCGCAGCCATACCCCTCCCACGTAAGGTCTGACGCATTCCGCAAACCGCTCCAGCTCATTCCGCTCACAGGCATGGAATCCTGCTTTCATCACCCCTTCACTGTCCCGGTAGCTTTGCAGGAAATATTTGTCCGCCCCCTCTACTTCCCTGCCTATGGCAGTTATTTCCTTCTCCCCATGCAGCTCCTTCACCACCGTAGTGCGGAATTCGTAAGAAATGCCGCTTTCCATGATTATATGGACGGATTCCCTTATGCGCCCCGTATCCACGGATGCATCTCCCACCGTTTCCCCGTAACGTTCCATGCTGTTTTTTACGTCCATGGCAATATAATCCAACAGATGTGCGCTAAGCAGCCCCCGGAGTATTTCCGGCCGGTATCCGTTGGTATCCAGCTTTACCAAATACCCCATTTCCTTCACTTTCCTTATAAACTCCCCCAATCCCGCTGCCAGCGTGGGTTCCCCGCCGGTCAGGCATACACCGGTCAGGATTCCTTTCCTTTTCTCCAGAAAACCAAGTATTTCCGTTTCACGGATTGCCGGCTGGACTTCCGGCCGTAACACCAAATCACTGTTCTGACAGAAAGGGCAGCGGAAATTACACCCTCCCACAAAAACCGTTGCCGCCACATGTTCCGGGTAATCCAGTAAAGTGGTCTTATTGTATCCGCATACCCTCATCCTTACACCCCCTGATATTTCCCCAAAATCCATTTGCCACCCTGCAAAAGATATATTATTATTATACTAATACTAACAAAAAACCGCAATCCGAAGCGGGCGTACTTTGGACAGAACAGGAACCTCATTATGGACATTCACGAAAAATACATGAAAGAAGCGCTCAAACAGGCAAAAAAAGCATACGCACTGGGCGAAGTCCCTATCGGCTGCGTCATTACCCACGAAGGGAAAATCATCGGCAGGGGCTATAACCGCCGCAACACCGACAAAAACACACTGTCCCATGCGGAAATCACCGCCATCAGCAAAGCCAGCAAAAAAATCGGCGACTGGCGGCTGGAAGACTGTACGCTTTATGTCACGTTGGAGCCGTGCCAGATGTGTGCCGGAGCCATCGTACAGGCACGCATCCCCGAAGTGGTCATGGGCAGCATGAATCCAAAGGCCGGCTGCGGCGGGTCCATCCTGAACATTTTGGAAATGCCGCAGTTCAACCATCAGGTCCGGGTTACAAGGGGCGTGCTGCAGGAAGAATGCAGCGCCATGCTGACCACTTTTTTCAAGGAACTGCGCGTCCGCAATAAACTGGAAAAGCAGCAAAATCCCGTCACCCAATCCCACTGCCGTCAAACTCCGGAATGAAACTTTCCGAACAGGTCTCCCCTTCCTGGATAAAACCGTTTTCGATACCAAGGGCAATGGCATAATCCACAACATCGTCATACTCCCTTGCCGTAACGGTCCGGTTCAGTTCGGGATACCGTTTGATATCAAGAAACCGGGGAATCGGCGTATACTGATTCATGATACTGACATATATGTCATTTTTATAGGTATGGTACAAATAACGCAGCACTGCCTTGGAATCTTCCACCGCATCCGGCAGCAAAAGGTGCCTGACAATCACGCCTTTTACCATAAGGGCATCCTCCTCCCCGCCTGCCGTCCCGGACGGTTCCTCAAATACAGGCTTCCCTGTTTGGCGCACCATTTCGGCAATGGCAGCGCTGGCATATCGGAAATAATCTTCGGCTTCGGAATATTTCCCGCTAAGGACCGGGGAATAATATTTTAAATCCGGCAGGTAAATGTCCACTAAACCCTCCAGCATTTCTAACGTTTCCACCTTTTCATAGGAACTTGTATTATAAACAACCGGAACCGTAAGACCGTTCCTTTTTGCCGTTTCCAATGCCCGGATAATTTGGGGGACGAAATGGGTGGGCGTCACCAGATTAATGTTGCACGCCTGCTTTTCCTGCAATTCCAGGAAGATTTCGGCAAGCCGCCCCACGGAAATGGTATTTCCGTTCTCTCCCCTGGAAATACGGTAGTTTTGGCAGAACACACAGCGCATATTGCAGCCCGAAAAAAAGACAGTACCCGAACCGGTCTGTCCCGAAATGCAGGGTTCCTCCCATTTATGGAGGGAAGCCCTTGCCGCTTTTATTTCACTGGTCTGTCCGCAATAACCGGGGAACCGGGCAGTATGCACCGCGCCGTTCCCTGCCGCCAAAACATCCGTCCCGTTTTCTGCCGTACGGTCCGCATGGCAGTTTCTCGGGCAGAGAATACAATCCGATAAATCCATGGCTTTCCTGTCTCCGTAATAATAACCCGTTTATCCTAAAATACCGTGCGTTCTGTGTTGAGCGTGGCCAATATACGTTACCTTTACAGTTAACTCCGCCAGGCACCCTCACGGCACATGGAAGGTTCCGCTTAGTGCTGCTTTGTTCCCAACCTGACACGATTCACGGATTCCCATTGCGTAAGACCCAAACTTCAACGCCACTTATAAAGGGCAGCTATACCAACATAAGCCCGCGACAGAACATCACCCCTACTAGAGCGGATTGTAGGTACAGGACACCGCTAACGCCCCGGCTGCACGGTTTCTTAAGTATACTTTGTTTTGGGGGATTTGTCAATGGAGGGGCGATATTTTACATGGAAACAGGTAACAGTTCAGCCTGAAATGTTATTCGGAAGCGGACGCACGTACGGGAGTTTTTTGGGGGGGCGGCGGCAGCGGGATTACATTTTTTGATACCCAGCAGAAGCAGGGCAGGGTATTCCGTTCCCGGCTTCTGCACCCTCCCACATCCTACCCCTTTCTCATATTTTCACCCTCCGCAGATAATACCCGAATTTTCCCGATTCCGGTATTCCCCCTTCGCATTCAAATGCTTCAAACCCGAACATCAGCGCCACCATTTTTTCCCTTTCATAATACACTCCCGGAACGCCAAGGTAAAAGCTGTCGTCCTGCTCCCTGCCCAAAATAATATGCCGGTAATTATAAAAACCGTGTAACAGAAAACTGTTATTTGCCAAATGCTGGTAATCCCCGGTCATAATGACGAAGTCTTTCGGCTGGATGGCTATGTACTGCCTGTCGTCTTCATATGGATGCACTACGGAATAAATCTGTTTGAGCTGGTCCCATTTGTCATTCAGTATCACGTCATCCATATGGAGTTTTACTTCTTCTTTCCGGGGCTTTGGTTCTTCTTTTTCCATTCCTCCCAGGGACGCCTCCCCTGACTTTTTCCATGCCGCCGTGTTTTCCGTTATTCCGGTTCCGGTCTCCTTTGTCCTTCTGCCTGCCGTTTCTAAACCGCCATTTTGCCTGTCCGCCCCGTCCCCATCACAAAGCGTCTCTTTCCCCCCGCGCACAAACCTCCATATTCCCTTTTCCTTCCCGGTATCTCCCCCTGCTTCTTCTTTTTTTCCTTTCTCCCCTTCTGCCATTTCCTTCCCGGTCTTCTCCTTCTGTATCTCCGCTTCCGCTCTGTCTTCCGGTTTCTTCCTTTCCGCTTTTTCTTTCCTTTCCTCCTTCTGCTCTTTCACCTCCCGTTTTTCCCATCCTGCTTTTTCCTCCGGTTTTCCGTTTTCCCATTTCCCCTTCCCTGATTTTGCGATTCCTGCTTTTCCCTTTCCGCGGTCTTCCGCTCCTTCCTTCCCTTTCCCTTCCGCTTTCCCGTCCGTCTGCCTGTCCGCCGCCAGTTCCGCTGCCTGCATGGTTTTCTTTTCCACAGGAAGATTCCCCACTACCGTCTTCGTATCCGATATCCGCACAAGCAGCTTGGCAATCTCCCGGTATCCGATGCTTTCCCCGGATTCCCCTGTACCGCCGCCTTCACCGCTTCCGTCGCCTGCCGCCGTCACCCTGCCGTTTCCATAACAAGCCTTCCATTCCCCGCTTCCTCCATGCAAAAATATTTTTCCGATACAATATTCTTTTCCCTGCATGGATATGACGTTTATGTCATATTTTTTCTCTGTCAATTCCCATAATCCCGAAATATGTACATCAAAAGAACAGGATTCGCCCCGACATTCCATTTTGACAAATCCTGCTCCTTTTATCCGGTTCCCGTATTCCGTTTCCGAAAGATAAATTACCTTCTTATCATAGTAAGCCATATTGGAAGCCCTCCGTTTCTACCATCAAAAAACTGCCGTTTCTTCATTGTATTCCGGAGCCTTCCGTATTATGCAGACAAGCCGCACCTTAAAAATGATACCGCATCCATGCCTTCACCATATCCACCCAGCCCGTGCAGTAAGGCTGAATCATCCCTTCGTCTCCTCCGCCCGTTTCCTCTGTGGCAAGGGAAAGACCGTGACCGCCCACCGGGTAAATATGCATTTCGAAATCCACGCCGTTTTTCTGCATTGCTTCCGCATAAGCCAGGCTGTTTTCCACCGGCACCGCCTGATCCGTCCGCGTATGCCACAGGAATGTGGCAGGAACGTCCGCCGTTACCTGTTTTTCCAGCGATATTAACTCCAGCTTCTCCGCATTCCCGCATTCTGCCCCAAGCAGCTTTTCCACGGAACCCCTGTGTGCCAGTTCTCCCGATGTAATGACCGGATAACAGAGAATCTGCCCGTTCGGTTTCACATCCTCCGGCTTTAAGCCCAGTGCCCCATACACCATTTCACGGTTCCAAAACGCGCCAAGGCTTGCCGCCAAATGTCCGCCCGCCGAAAATCCGCAGGTAATGATTTTATCCGCTTCCACCATCCATCCGTCCGCATGTTCCCGTACGAACGCCACCGCCCGTGCCAGCTCCAAAAGCGCCGTGGGGAACACGTTGGGCGCCACGCTGTACGTTAGCAGGCAGGCATGGTATCCCATTGCAAGGAACTTAAGAAGGATGGGCTCCTGCTCCCTGTCGGAAATATATTCATAACCGCCGCCACCGCACACAATAACCATGGGACGTTTTCTGTCCGGCGCATTCTTGTTCGTATCAATCCGGTACACCAAAAGCCGCGCCTCACCGGTCTGCTGTCCCTCTACCGCCAAAGAATATTCTTCCAGTTTCATATTCTCACTCCTTCTTTCTTTTCATCCGCTTAATCCAAATGGAACACCGGCTCCAAGTCCACGGATACCGGACTGTTGTCCGGGTTCGTTTCCATGATATCCGCCATAAAATCCCACCATTTCCGGTTAATTGCCGTATCCGCACCTTTGCTCCAAAGCTCCTCATCCTCGATTTCGATATAACCGAACAAGGTTAAAGTCTCCCTGTCTAAATAAATCGAATAATTCTTCCCTCCATGCTCATGGATCATGTCCTGCATCTCCGGCCAAAGCTCGTTATGCCGTCTCTCATATTCCGCTTCCTGCCCTGCGTATAACTTCATTTTAAAACCTTTCCTGATCATTTCCGCCTCACCTGTCCTTCCTTATCCCATTCCTCATCTTTAAAGCTCCATGAATACTGTCTCAAAGGGTTTTAACGACACTTCTTTTCTTCCCTGCTCCGTGCGCACGGACGTCTTCTGCTCTTTCTCGCTGTTATTGATTACCACAAGCCTCCGGCTCTGTGCATAATATGCGCATTCCGTATACAGATTATCCGTCATGTACAGACCGTCCGCTTCTTCACCGCCCGCATACCGGATCAGTTGGTACAAAAGCCTTGTATTGGCAGAATTCACTTCAAAGCCCGCAAGGTAAATGCCCTTACCTTTCCCGCATTCCTTCACCGTAAGCAGCGGATTTTTCCCGTCCGCCAGCAGCACCTTTGCCGTCCCGTCCGTCAGGTACAGGTTTTTCTTCGTCTTCACCGTAACGCCTTCCGGTACCAACGCTGCCTCTTTGCCCGTCTCCAATTCAAATTCCCATCTTCCGTGGCACACCTTTGCGCCTGTGTCCTCGTCAATGCCAAGCACATGCGCCATGCGGAAGAACGTATCGTAACCCCGCACCGCGGAAGGCTCATTCACGCCAATATAACCGCCGCCCCGGTATACCCATTCCGTCAGCAGGCTGACCACACCGTCGTCCGTCCATGCCCCGCCGCCGCTCCATGCGCTTCCCTCACAGCCCGCATTGATGACTACGTCCACATCCTTTAAGCAGCCGTTTTTTATATCCTCAAAGCTGATAAAAGATACCTCAACCGGAAGCCCCGACAAGGCTTCGTTCACATGGATTAAGTCATGCATCCATGTCTCGTGGAAATGCCCCGACAGCGTCCAGGAACGCAGTTTTCCCCAACTGTGCAGTACCGCCACGCGGGTTTTTGCCGTATAAGGTTTTCCCTCCCCGTGGAATCCGCGGATTAAGCGGAATTCATCCGCCACATTTTCCATATAATCACAAAAATCGGGAAACTCCTCCACCAAATGCAGATAACCGCCCAAACCGATGCGGTCCACCGGCTGGCGCAGCAGCGCCCTTCTTACGCTGTTCCAAAAACGTTTTGCCTCCAATGTAGGATTGCCGCCTTCCATAAACGTAGGCGCCCCGCCAAGCCCCACCGGAAACAGGTATGGATGCAGTCTCAGTTCATGCACCGGTACGTCCACCCCCGCACAAAGTCTTGCTTCATAACCGGAAAAAACACATTTAATCAGCCCGTCAAAGCCAAACTCCTGGAACCTCCCGTTGTAAGGCTCGATTCCCACCCAACTGTCATCGTAAAACACATACGCCTTTTTTCCGTATTTATGTACGATATCAATTAATTTCTTTCCGAAGGAAATCACAAACTCATTGACAAACTCCATCCAGTCCCTTTTATGCGCATCCCCCGGCATATGGGTCACATGCAGGTTCCCTTTGTTGATAAAGTCCTCCGCCGTCATGGCATAGCCGTATTTCTCCGCAAAAGCATCCAACGCCGGAACGCTTACCGTATAATCATAAGAACCCCAGTCCGAAAACAACTGCCGGTTCCTTTCGCTGCTGCCCCATATCCAGACGAAATTATAAAACATGGAAGTAAAACGCACTACCGTCGTGTCGGGATGGGTTTCACACCAGTTTTCCATCCATCCGAGCAGGTATTCCTGCGTTTCGGGATATGCCGGTTCCACAGGCATCAGGTGTTCCTTGTCCCAATGGTTGGTCGTATGGTTGTACATGGAAATTTCTTCCCAAATCCGGTATGCCAGGAAACTTACCGTATAACGGTGCCAGGGGACGGCGTTCCCGATTTCTACCGTTTCCCTCTCCGCATCATAAGTCCATTCCCCGTTATCCAAAAGACGGTTGGATGTCCTGTCATACACCTGCCAGTATTTCATGGCTCCCGTCCCTGCATTCACCGTAAACTGTTCCGCGAAAAAACTGTCCATCAGTCCGATTCTAAGCCGGCATTCCGTTCCGTCCGCCACTGCGAGCGCCGGAGGCGTACAAAGGAATGTCTGCTGCAGCTTATCCTTATTCTTTACCGCCCATTCGTTATGGTCCCTGATAATACATATCGTGGAATAAATATCATATCCCGCCTGGATGATTTCATCGGAAAGCACGGTCCCGTCACTGTCCCTGATTACGTCCGCTCCCCATTTTTCTGCCAGTTTTAACGTCAATGCCTCATATCCGGCCTCCCCCGGAAGCGTAAACCCGCCTTTTTGCGCTGCCATATTCCACACTCCTATCCTATATTTTTGTCTGCATCCTTCATCCGCCGCACCAGGTTCTTTCCGCAGCCGTGACACATGCAATTCCTGTATTCCCTTAATCCGTTACCTGCAAATCCCCGGACCGTTCCATGCCGTTTTCCATGGTTTGCTTTCTTCTGTGGTTTCCTTTTTCTTTTATTCCGTTACTGCCCCTTACTGCAATTTCATTTTCCGGCATATCTGCACGGCTTCACCCCTTGTAAGGATTCCGTCCAATCTGGCGTTTCCGTCATTCCCTGCCAGTCCAAGGCTGTATGCCGCCCGCACGTAAGGTCTTGCAAAGTCGCGGCACACCCCGTCATAAACGCACGCCCTTTCCTCCGGCAGTTTCCGCCGTCCCTGATAAGCGCCCACGGCAAGCACAAGGAATTCCTCCAACGAAACCGCCCTCTCCGGGTAAAAACAGCCGTCTTCCACAAGCCCTCCCGCAATCATGCCGTTCTGCCACGCGCATTCCACCGTCCCGGCATACCACTCATGTCCCACCACATCCCGGAACATATCGTTATAAACATTCACGGGAAAATAATGCAGCGCCTGTATAATCATGGCAAGGGCATCCGCACGGCTGGCAGGTTCCGAAAGCCGGTCAAATCCCGCAAACGGGTCTTCCTCACCGTCCGGATTTTCGACGTCGCCGAAACATTCCGGTTTCACCGGAAGTACTATGTCGCACTCCGGCTCCCAGACAGGCATATCCTGCGCTTTTGCCGCCAGTTCCGCCAGCATCCGCCAGCCCCCGGTCCGGTCCGTCCGGAGTAAAACCTTTCTCATCCCGTGCACAACCATACCTGCCATCCGGTATGCCCCGTAATCGTTGGTATGGGTAAAATCCCCCGGATAAAAATACGGTTTCACGGCTTCCAGCCCAAGCTCCTTAATCCACTCCATGCTGTACCCGTGGAGGTCGAGCACCGGCGTGTCCGTCTCCTCTCCCACTTCCATGCACACTTTGGCATATTCTTCCAAAAGGTCGTTGTAACAACCGCCGTTACCCTTCCAGGAATTTCTGGCAAGAGGCGTCACCAATAGGGGATACATCCCCTTTTCCCGGCTTTCCCGGATATATCTGCACAGATTGTCCCGGTATCCTTCCCCCGCTTTTAATTCCGCCAGCTTTTGGTCGTTATGACCGAACTGGAACAGGATGAAATCACCGGGTCTGCCCTCTCTTTCCACGATGGCATAATGTCCCTCACTGCGGAAACTGTCCGTCGTCAGCCCCGAATGGGAATGGTTGGACACCGCAATGTTCCCATGCAAATATGCCGGAAGCATCTGCCCCCAGCCCGCATAGCTGGTGCCTGCCGCATAAGGGTATTCCGCGCTTTGGTCCGTCACTGTGGAATCCCCGGCTATGTATAAGGTAGGGCATTCCGTTTCCTGCACGCTGATTCCGGTCACGCGCGGTCTGTCGGCAACAACAGTAATATCCACGGTCCGGTCTTCAAAGACTTCTGTCTGTCCCCGCGGGATAATGTCACATACATTCACCCGGAATGTAAGGTGCAGTTCCTCCCCCGCCGGAACCTCACCGGCAAATACCAGTTTCCTCCTGCCCTCAAACACAAGCGTTTTCCCCATGGCTTCCCCTGCATCTGCGTGCACCGTCACAAGGTAATTTCCCTGCTGCGGTACCCTGCATTTAAAACAAAGGGGAATCCTGCGTTTCTCACCCGCATTCACGCGCTCAGCTTCCTCCTGCCCCATTTTTCCGGCATATTCCGCTAAAATACCGTCGGAATCCACATAACATCCCGAAGCGTCTTCCCCGATACGGGTCATATCTTCATTCCGGTACCAATACAGGGTATCGAACGCAGCATTCAGTTCGGGATACCGGAGCCGCTCGTCTTCCCTCCGGTTTCTTTCCGTCACAAACCCATACCCCGTATCCGCACGGTACAGGTCCCCGCTTCCCACCCGTATGCATAACGGTTCTGTATTTTTATTATCCCTAAAAAGGAATATTTTGTCAAACATCAAAGCGCCCCGTCCTTTTCAATCGTGTCGTATACAAGCAGCGTGGAGAAAAAGGCAAGCGCCAGTCCCTGTCCCCATCCCTGTATCCAGTCCTTGGATATACCCCGGTAGCCTTCCCGGTCCCTCATGACAGCCGTACCTGCCGAAACATTCATGACCTTTCCGTCCTCGCTTACGTTATTTAACAATCCTCTGACCGCTTTGTTCACGTATTTGGAATGAAGCGGGTTCCCCCTCGTCAGCATGGCTGCCGCAATACCTGCCGATGCGGATATCTCCTCATAGGATTCTTCATCGTCCAGTATCGTCCGCCAAAGCCCGTTTTCCGTCTGCACGGTCTTAAGCGCTGCCAGCTGCTCGTTTAAAGAGCCTGCCACATCCATGTATTTCGGATACAGATAACATTCCGGCAGCACATCCGCCACCTTCGACATGGTAAACGCCGCCCACGCATTCGCCCTTCCCCAATAAATACCGGACATATGGTTCTTTTCAATATTGTTATAGCCATGGTAATAAAAACCGCTGCTGGAATTCTGCAGATATTTGATGTGCCAGTAATACTGGTTCAATGCATCGTTAATCATATCTTCATCTTTATTCATAGCGCCCACGCGCAGCAACAGGTATGCCGCCATGAACAGCGTATCCGCCCATGCCTGTTCCGGGAAATCATTGTTTGCGGAAACCGTATGCTGAAGAACGCTGTCTCCGAACCGCAGGGCATCTTTGGTGATAAATTCCACCTTGCTCATCAGGATATCGTAATATTTCTGTTCCCCTGTCGCCTGGTACAGCGTCACAAGGCAATGCCCCATGGCACAGGCATTCACCGTCCATACCTTGGGAAGCCCCAAATCAATCAATTCATCCACCCTGTCTTTTAACAGCGTCAGGTATTCTTCTTTCCCTGTCTTTTCCCATGCGTCGCCGATTCCGTAGTAAGCCACTCCGCAGGGCCAATCCCATGTCAGATCCATGTTCATGGTTTTCCTTACAATACGGTCAATGACTTTCTCTATTTCCTTTTTGTCAATTTCCAATTTTAACATGACAGTCCTCCCTATACATATACAGCCCTCCGGCATTCACCGAAGGGCTGTTTTTCACTTGCGGATATCCGGTTCTTCTTTTTTACGAAATCCAAATCGGATTATTCGGGCAATTTCGTACTGTTTCCTGCATTATACGCTTCTGCTCTCTCATCAATAATATCCTGATAACCTGCATCCAGGTATTTCTGGGACAGTTCGTCGTACAAAGCGTCAAATTCTTCCGGTTTGCACATGGTGAGCTGGTCCCTGTACTCCGTATAGAGGGAAAGCAGGGTAGCCTGATACTCGCCTTCGCTTTCGATTACTACGGAATAGTTGCAGTCAACAACGGAATAACCGGATTCTGCCAACGCTACCTGTCCTTTGTAGTTCTCGATAATATCCTGTGTAAAGTCCTGAGGAACGTTCTTCGGCGAAGAAGCTGCGATTACGTCTTCAATAGTACCTGCCGTCCTTGCTTCAATGGTTACGCACCAGTAGTCTTTGTTGTTGTTGAAGCCCTGGGTCTTGTCGCTTCCTGTATATTCAATCTGTACCGGAAGTCCGTCCTGCATCTCATAATGCTCGCCTTCCGCACCCCACTGCATGGTAAAGAGGTTTTCTTCCTGCGTCATCCATTCCATATACATCATAGCTGCCTTAATCTGGTCTTCCGATGCCTGGGAGGAGAAACCAATCATCATACCCCAAGGGTTGTTGGAACGGAATGCGTAAGGTACGGTACCCTCTGCGCTGTCCACCACATTTTCGGAAATCTTAATACCCAGCTTGCCGTCCGGGTTCTTCTCATAGAATGCCTTTACAAAATCCACTTCTGCAGAAATATAACCTGCAAAGAACAGGCAGTCGCCGTTTACAAAGTTTGCTTTGTCAGTTTCCAAATCCGTAATATAATATTCCGGATTCTTGAAGCCTAAATTATACAGCTCGTTCTCCCTCTTAAGGAAACCTTTCTGTGCATCGCTGCTCAGTGCGGGAATTGCATAGTGTCCTACCGTTGCCCATGTAAGCTCATCCTGCGGATAAGTACGGAATGCATAGTTCTGGTCTACACCTGCTTCGCTTGCCATATGACCGCCTGCCGGGTAATCGCAGATGCCTTCATCCTTTAACTTCTGGTACATTGCTTTTTCGTCTGCCCATGTGGTCGGGTATTTATCCAAGCCAATCTGGTCCAGCCAATCCTGACGGTAGAAGGTTACGAACGTATAATTGGTGTTGTAATACGGTCTTTCTGCCAGTACAAAATAGCGTTCGTCGTTCATGGTCGTATACTGAATCTGGTCAAGGTCTACCATGCGGTTGTAATAAGTCGGCGCGATTTGTGCAAACTGATCCAAATCATATGTAGTCAGATAACCGTCATTTGCCCACTGTGCCAGCTTCGGATAATCATATTCCATCAGAATGGTCGGCAAATCATCCGCTGCCGCCAGCAGGGAATAAGAAGTCAATACATCCGTACGGGTAATCGGCTCATATTCCACCGTAATGTTATATTTATCACCGAAATTCTCCTGAACCCATGTTTCCCAATAGTTCTCACCGATTGCAGGTACGCCTTCCACACCCCTGTCATATACGGGAATCTTAATCGTTACGTTGTCTGCAAATGCTTCCCAGCTTTCCATACCTGCCGCACCGTTGTCTGCCGGCGCTTCCGCGGTATCTTCTGCCGGTGTTTCCGCAGGGGCTTCTGCCGGTGCTTCCTCTTTTGTCTCCGTGTTGGTTTCCGCGGGAGCCGCCGGTGTTTCCGCCGTGGTTTCCTCAGCGTTTCCGCCGCCGCATCCTGCTAACATGCTCATCGCCATAACGCCTGCCAGCGCTCCTGCCATCAGCTTCTGAAGATAGTTCTTCTTCATAATGAATCCTCCTTTTTTGTAAAAATTTGAAAAATAATTTGCGTAGTCTATGTAAATCCGGGTATCCGGAAAACTACCGTTCCTGTTCCTGTATCGATCCCCTTCCGCAGTCTTCCGTTATCCCTTAACCGCACCAATCATGGCGCCTTTTACGAAATACTTCTGTGCAAACGGGTACAGGCAGATGATGGGAAGCGTTACAAACATGATACATGCCGCCTGCAGTACCTCCGGCGTGCTGGTTACCGCCGCCGCTTCGGAAAGGGTTGCCGACTGCGCTTCCGATGCCGAAGCAACCATTTGGTACAGCTTATAGTTTACTAATTTTAACTTATCGGTCTTGATGTAGTACATATTGTCCGCGTAGGAATTCCAGCGTCCCACCGCGTAAAACAGCGATAATGTTGCGATAATCGGTTTCGATAACGGAACCACGATTTTTGTCAGTATCTGGATGTTGCTCGCCCCGTCCAAAAACGCCGATTCCTCCAAACTGTCCGGTATATTGCTCTGCAAAAACGTCTTCATAATCAGCATGTTATACGGGGAATAAATCAAAGGCCAAACCAATACCCACATATTATCCAAAAGATTTAAATCCTTCATCAACAGGTAGGAAGGAATGATACCTGCCGTAAAGTACATGGGAACCATCAAAATAAAGGTAAAAAACGTCTTCCCTTTCAGCCTCTTTTTGGAAAGGGGATATGCCGCACAGGTACATACCAGCAATCCCAGGATAGTAAAAATTACCGTTACTACAACACTGTATCCCATGGCATATACCAGGGTGCCATCCTTAAAAATAGATTTATAGGCTTCAAAATTAATTCCCTTAGGCCAAAAATAAATATTTTTTGCGATAACATAACTGTCACCCGATATGGATTTCGCCGCCACATGGAGGAACGGAACGACACAAGTGGCACATAACACCGTTACAAAAATAATCATTACCAAATCACTGACACGGAACCTGCTGATTGCCCTGCTTCCATCCGGCGATGACATCTCAGCCCCCCGTACTACTTCTACACTTTTCTTCGCCATTATGCCACCTCCTATAACAATCCTTCTTCGCCAAGTTTCTTGGCAACCCTGTCAGCAACCAGTACAAGCATGACGCCTACCAGCGACTGGAACAGGTTTACCGCCGTGGACATACTGAATTTTCCGTTCTGAAGACCTTTTTCATATATGTAAACCGCAAGCTGGTACTGGAAATCCTTAACCTGGCTGTTTTCAAAGGCTGTCAGACGCTCCAAATTACTTCCCATGATACGTCCGAGGTTCATAATCAACATCGTTACCACGGTCCCCTTAATGCCCGGAAGGGTGATATGCCACATCCGCTTCCAGCGGTTCGCACCGTCAATCATGGCCGCTTCGTACAACTCCCCGCTGATACCAGTAATTGCCGCCAGATATATGATAGTTCCCCACCCCATGGTCTGCCATACGCCAATCAGCAGATAGGAAACCGCCCAATGCCATTTTTCCGTTAGGAACGGAATCCCCTCTTTAATCACGCCCAAATTCATAAGGGCAATGTTCGCCAAACCCGTGGAAGGACGGAACATGGTATATGCCACGCTTCCGATAACTGCCCATGAAAGGAAATGGGGCAGGTACAGCACGGTCTGGGAGACCTTCTTAAACCTTGGGAACCGCAGTTCGTTCAAAATTAATGCCAAAATAATCGGCATCGGAAACCCGATGAGCAGGTCCAGCAGATTAAATACCACGGAATTGCGCAGCGCCCTGTGGAAATCCTTATCCTTAAAAATCTTAACAAAAGTTTCCATCCCTACCCAAGCGCTTCCGTCGTAACCCTTTGCCGGCTTGTAATCCATGAAGACCATGCGCAGACCCGGATAGGCAGCGTAGCTGAACAAAATCACCATCAATACAGGGAACGCAAGCAACAGGTATAACTGCCAGTCTCTTTTAAAAGAATTTTTCCATGACATCGTATTTTTTACTTTCGGTAATGCCGAGGCATTGCTTTTCGCCATCTTATCACTTCCTCCATTCTTCCCACTGATTTCTCAATAACTTTTTCATTCTTCCTATTTTTATTTATTATATATAAATTGCACTGCCCATTTCTATTCATAAAGGTTTAAATACTATGCAAAAACGAACATTTATGTTATACTGTTTTTAAATTATCGCACGGAATGATTGTGCATTTTTTTCATATATGCCTTTTTTTACCTGATTTTTTGTGGAAATTTTTGCTTTTTTGGTTTTCGGTAATTATTTCCTTAGAAATTTTATTCTCTTTTTATTTTTTGAAATCTCTTTTTTGCATGGTTAACGCAGTGGGCAAACTGCACAAAAAAATCCGGCAGATACCCGGTTACGGATTAGCATCCTGCCGAAACCAGAAAGGATGTATACATACAATGTCAAAGCCAAAGAAAATCATTACCGAATACCGGAATTATTACCTTCCCCTGCAATTTCCAGCCATTCTGCTTTCCGGCGATTACTGGAAAATTTCCGATGTTCCCAGCGGCCGCCTGCACTTCCATAATTGTCTGGAAATCGGCGTCTGCCACAGTGACAGCGGTACGTTGGAATTTTACGGGAATCCCCTGCCCTTTAAAGAGGGGGACGTTACCTGCATCCCACGCAACATCCCCCACACAACCTACTCCACCAGGGGGACGGAGAGTCACTGGTCTTACCTGTACCTGGACCCGGAGGAACTGTTCCGCAACCTCCTGCCCAATTCCTGGATGAACTACGATTTATCTTTTCCGTCCGGCCAAACTTATAAATACATCCTAAGCCGCAGTTCCTATCCTTTGGTACATAATCTGGTTCTGCAGGTAATCGCGGAAATGGAAAATAAAAAACCCGGCTACCAGCTAAGTGCGCGGGGACTACTGTTGGCGCTTTACGTGGAACTGTACCGTATCCAGCACGAAGCGGAGCCCATTCCCCCTGACGGCGACAACCGTCTCCTTCCTGCCGAAAATGCCCTGATGATAGCACCTGCCCTGGATTACATTGAGCAGAATTATGCATCCTCCTTCTCCATCGAGCACCTTGCCACCCTCTGCCATTGGAGTCCCACCCATTTCCGCAGGATATTCCATGAAATCATGGGGATTTCTCCTTTGGAGCATGTGAACAATACAAGAATCATGAATGCCTGCAAACTTTTACGCAGCACGGAGGATTCCATTTTGGACATCTCGGAAAGCACAGGCTTCCATTCCGTGTCCAGTTTTAACCGTTTTTTTATTAAGATTATGAAAGTACCGCCGAGGGAATACCGGAAGCAGATGGCACTGGCGGATAAAAAGGAGAGTCAGTCCATCTTGGAATATGCAGGATGGCTTTACCCTGAGAAGACTTGACGGGAATGATTAACGGAACCCAAACGTGAGAGGGGTGGAAAACACCTGCACCCGCAAAACGGCGTACAAGTGTTTTTCTCCTCTCACATTTTCATTCCAAAAAGAAACGCTATTTTTAATATTCCAAGGTATCAAGGTATTTCATGTAATTTACTACCATAAGAGCTATTTTAAAGGTCAGGGCATCATCAAAGGTACGGATGTCCAGTCCCGTGCTTTTCTCCAGTTTTTCGATGCGGTAGACGAGGGTGTTTCTATGTACAAACAACTGTCTGGAAGTCTCCGATACATTTAGATTGTTTTCAAAAAATTTGTTGATTGTATTTAAGGTTTCCTCATCGAAATCCATGGGGATGTTTTCACCGAATATTTCTTCAATGAAAATCTTGCACAGGTTAATGGGAAGCTGGTAAATGAGCCTTCCGATTCCCAGCGTATTGTAGGCATTGACTTTCTTTTCCGCATAGAAAATCTTTCCTACGTCCAACGCCATTTTGGCTTCTTTATAGGATTTCGATACGTCTTTCAGTTCACTCACAATGGTACCGTATGCCACACGGACATTCAGCATGGCTTCCGTACCCATCATGTCGGCAATGGTTTGTGCCGTGTGCTCTACGATGTTATAGCCTTCCCCTTCTTCCAACGATTTAATCAGGATGACGTTGCTCTCATCCACGGCGGTTATATAATCCCCCGACTGGTTGGAAAACATTCCCGACAGAAGCTCCGATGCCGTCCCGTCCCGCTCCACTTTTGTTTCCACGATAATTACAACCCTCGGTACCGCCGCTTCAATATGGAGTTTCTTCGCACGGTTATAAATATCCACCAGCAGCAGATTGTCCAGTAAAAGATTTTGGAAGAAGTTGTTGCGGTCAAACCGTTCTTTGTATGCCACGATTAAGTTCTGTATCTGGCTTACGGCAATCCTGCCAATCATATACGCTTCGTCACTGCTGCCCCTCGCCACTAATACATACGTCAATTCCCCTTCGTCCTTCACTTTTAACAGGTGATCCGTCCCGATTACCTGACTGTCCGCCGGTGAATTGGCAAAATCCGTTATAATACCCGCAGCTACCGTTTTCACGTCAAACGTGGATGCCACCTGCATACCGTCCAAATCAAATACCGCCAAATCCACTTTCGTAATTCCGTGCAGTTCTTCTATACTTGTCTTAATGATCTGACCTGATATCATATCCAACCCATACCTTTCCATAACATATTTTAATAATAAATGATTTTCGGTGTTTCTGCAAGGTACTTTTTCTTTACGTGCGGCTGTTTGCCCATTGCCCAATCGAGTAGGGGAATCTTCCCCCTACTCCGCGCGCCCCATGCGCCGCTTTAGCGGCACACCTCCTCTGCATGGGGCTGTGCAATCGAGTAGGGGAATCTTCCCCTACTCCGCGCGCCCCATGCGCCGCTTTAGCGGCACACTTCCTCTGCATGGGGCTGTGCATAAAAATAAAGAGGATGCTTCCGCATCCTCTTTTTATGTTTCAGACTAGTTCGTGATAACCTGCTCTGTTTCTTTGTCAAATACGTGAATCTTCTCAACATCGAAAGCAAATTTAACGGTATCGCCCGGTCTTGCCGTTGTACGGGAATCAACCCTTGCAGTAATCGGGAACTCTGCCAAATCAAAATACAGGTAAACTTCTGCACCAAGCAATTCATATACTTTGATGGTAGACTCAAATACACATTTTGCGTTTTGGATGTATGCTTCGGAATCGTATACGTCTTCCGGACGGATACCAAAGGTTACTTTCTTTCCTGCGTAACCACCGTCAATCAGCTTCTTGGATTTTGCCGGAGGAAGCGGGATGCTGCTGCCAGCCACTTTCAGGCTTGCGGTATTGCCGCTCACTTCTACTTCCGCATCTAAGAAGTTCATTTGGGGAGATCCCATAAATCCTGCCACAAACAGGTTCTGCGGTTTCTCATACAGGTTCTGCGGTGTATCTACCTGCTGAACAACGCCGTCTTTCATAACAACGATTCTCGTACCAAGCGTCATAGCCTCTGTCTGGTCATGCGTTACATAGATGATGGTAGTACCCAATCTTTGGTGTAATTTTGCAATCTCAATACGCATCTGTACACGGAGTTTTGCATCCAAGTTGGAAAGAGGTTCGTCCATAAGGAATACCTTAGGATTACGTACGATTGCACGACCCATAGCAACACGCTGTCTCTGACCACCGGAAAGAGCCTTCGGTTTACGGTCAAGAAGCGGGGTCAGGTCAAGAATCTTTGCTGCTTCCTTTACCATTTTGTCAATTTCATCCTTCGGAACTTTCCTCAATTTAAGACCGAAAGCCATGTTATCATATACGGACATATGAGGATACAAAGCGTAGTTCTGGAATACCATTGCAATATCCCTGTCCTTAGGCTCTACGTCATTTACGACCCTGTCACCGATTTTCAGTTCGCCGGAAGAAATATCTTCCAAACCGGCAATCATACGGAGTGTTGTAGACTTACCACATCCCGAAGGTCCTACGAAGATGATGAATTCCTGATCTGCGATTTCCAGGTTGAAATCTTTTACTGCTTCGAATCCGTTCGGATATACTTTGCAGACATTTTTTAACGATAAGCTTGCCATTTTACTTTGCCTCCTGATTTTTTTGTATTTATTGTATTTTCCCGAATCCCTGTTAAGGATTTCATTAACTGAATTCAGTATACCGAATTTCGTATTTTTTTGCTATACCAACATTCCACAAATATTTAACGGTACATTGTAGAAATTGCTTACAATACTTATACTTTTTTCACTAAAGTGTCAATATGTACAATAAATCAACCGTTTCCTATACATATTGTACAAGGTACTACTCATGGACACGGCTCTCCGCCTCCACCCGTTTGAGCCCCTCACTCTTACTGCCCTCGTCCCCGTAAAAAGCAAGCTGGCTCTTGCCGCGTTTCTTAGCCACATACAGGGCGGTATCCGCCGCTTTGTACAATGTCTCAAAATCTTTTCCGTCCCTTGGGAACACTGCAGCACCGATACTTGCGGTGGCTGCATATTTCACGTACTCACCGGCCTGGAAATCCTTAAAGAAATCACCGAGCTTTGCCGCTTCCTTCTCCAGTGCGGCATCGCTTAAGTTCTTCAGGAAAATGGTGAACTCATCACCGCCGGTGCGTCCGATGATATCCGATGCACGGAATATGGAGCCGATGGAATGCCCAAGGGTCCTTAATACCTCATCGCCGAAAGCATGTCCCAGCGTGTCGTTGATTTTCTTAAAATTATCAATATCCAGTACGAACAGCAGTCCCTGCTCCTGCGGATGTTCTCCCATGTACTCCTTAATCTTACGTTCCGTCGCCAGCTTATTGTTCAGGCTCGTAAGCAGGTCCGTATCCGCTTTTTCCTCCAGCTTACGGCTTTCCTGTCCGCTCTTAATCTTATTAATAATATTTATCACCATCACAAGGCCGAAAAATATAAGAATTGCCGCCACAAGCTGGTAAATCATTTTTTTCGTGTTCCGCCATTCCCTGGTTCTGACATCGTCCACGTAACTTTGATTAACCCCGATAACCATGGACCAATCGTTGATTCCAACGGGGGCATAGATACACGTCCGGTTTTCTCCTCCGATTTTCGCCTGGAAACTTCCGGTAATTTTGCTCTCCATGCGAACCATGGCTCTTGCCACGGACTCCTTGTACGCCGGCACGTCTTTCAGCCCGCTCCAAATGTTGTCATCCGCCAAAAAGCCCGTTTCGGCGCCCGCTTTCTCAATGACGCTCCCGTTCGGCTCCACGATGGCAAAGAATGTCCCTCCGCCATATCGTATCCCGTCAAAAAAGCGGCACAGCGTTTCCACGGGATAATACATTAACAGCTTGTCCCCGTCCGGTTTTCCGTCCACGGAAACAATAGCGATAATTGCCTTCCTGCCTGCTTCCAGCCCGTCATTCCCCACATTTATGTACCGTACCGCCACATTTTCGGACTCATCCTTTTCAATATTCCTTACCGCTTTTTCGATTTGGGGGAAATAAGGCATTTCCGTTATCTCTACCTGTGTGCCGTCATGGAGAAGCCCTTTTTCCCCGCGGGGATAATACACCACCTCATAGGCGGCAGTGTTCAGGCAAAGCGCTTCCGCCATTTCCACCATGAACCTCTTGTTGGAACTGATATAGCCTTTCATCAGGTAGCCGATGGGCTTCCCCGCATCCGACATCTTCACCAGTTCATTGTTCACCCTCATCGCATACTCCTTGGCGTCATCCACCAGTGTCATATTCACATCGTCCGCCACCGACCTGCTGCTTTTTACGGAAAAGTTGATTAACATCGCTATTACTATGGCAATCAGCAGGCAGGTGGGCACGAACCACTGCATGACTGCCGCCTTAGTCCTCGCTTTTTTCACCTGCGTATCCCCCATCTTCTTTGGTATCCGTTCCCGTCATCCCCATCACTCCCATATCAACACTGAATTCATCCGTCAATGGTTCCTCCGGCGGCTCGAACTTGCGGAAGGTGGCACTGTAAAGCATCGCCGAAAGGTACGCCGGTACCGAAAAGCCAAACATCAGCACCAAAGGAAATGCCCTCGGAACATAATACATGAGAACCACCGGCGCTACATGGGCAGCCAAAATCAATACCGTCCTCGGAAAACTTAACAGTGCCATAAAAAGTGCATTCTTAAATGTGTGAAACACCGTATTGGTAAATCTTGCCAGCACAGCAAACACATAACAAGCAACCATATACGCCGTCATAAAAAGCGCCATCAGAACCACGATTAACGCTTTCGGGAACTCGATGGAAGAATGATTAAAAATCACCCAGTCGCCAAGGAAAATACATGCAAACACCAAAATCACCAGCCATATAATGGTCGCCTGCTTAAAATTTTCCTTAAAGGACTTAAAAAAGCCCCTTGCTATGTACCCTTCTTCATTCCGCACCATTTTTAACAGCACATAATGCATCCCGGTGAATCCTGCCCCCGCCGTTATTACCGGGATACAGCATAACAGCATCAGGAAATTCAGTATCATCAAATCCGCCACCCTTGTCAGCGCACGCATAAAAGGGCTGTCAATATCAAAAATCTTACTCATGTTTTCCCGTCACTTTCTTTTCGTTTTTCTCACTTTTGCGCCTGTTTAAATCAGCAGTTCCATGGGCGTATACCGTATTCCCGCGGACTCCTGCTCCGTTTGGAGGTCGCGGAACCCCAAACGGTGGTAAAACCCGACACCGTAAGGGGAGGCATTCACCGTCACCCGCCGTATTCCCAGTTCGTCTTTCAGGTAACCGCACAGACGCATCATCAATGCCCTTCCGATTCCGCGTTTATGATATGCTGCATCCACAAACAGAAGCGAAACATGGCAATTCGACCTTACCGTAATCATTCCCGCCATACGCTTACCGTCCAACGCCACAAACATTTGGTATGCCCCCATGATAAACATGCGGTGCAGCGTATTGTCCGTAATAAAGTCCTCAAAACTCTTTATCCCTTCCGGCGCATAGTCCTCCGACTCAAACTGGAGGAATGTCCGCCATGCCAACGCCATGGCATCCTCCCAATCGTTCTCGTATGCCATGCGGACCTCATACGGAAACTCCTTTTCCATCATCTTCTTACCTCTTCACCCAATAACCACCATAATTATAACGAATTTTTGCGGTTTTTACAAGAAAAATATATGCAACTTTTATACCCGTGTGTTAAAATGCGGCTGCAGAATGCTACATCACCGCCTCCACCCCCACGCGGTTCACAAGCGGCAGCCCGTTTTCCAAGGCATAAGCGTTTTCCAGGGTTTCCGTGGCAATTGCCTGCATCGCTTCCGAAGTAAAGAAACCCATATGGGAAGTTATCAGCACATTCGGAAACGTCACAAGACGCGCAAGGTTTTCGTCCTGTATGATTTCACCGGAGCGGTCTTCATAAAAAATACCTTCTTCTTCTTCGTATACGTCCAGTCCCACACCGCCAAACTTTTTCTGGAGCAGCCCGTCAATCAGTGCATCCGTGTCAATCAATGCACCTCTGGAAGTATTGACCAGATATACGCCCTGCTTCATCATGGCAATGGTATCTTTATTCACAATGTGTTCGGTTTCGGATGTCAGCGGGCAATGCAGGGATATCACATCCGACTTACGCATCAGCTCCTCCACGGACACGTATTCCGCCTCCAGCCCTTTTGCCGGATAAGGATCATATGCCAATACCTGCATTTGGAAACCGTTCAGTATCCGTATCATTGCCTGCCCGATTTTGCCGGTGCCGACCACCCCTGCCACCTTGTGGTTTAAGTCATTCCCCATCAGTCCGTTTAAGCTCATGTTGAAATCCCTCGTGCGGTTATAGGCACGGTTGGTATGCCGGTTCACCGTAAGAAGCAGCGACATGGCAAATTCCGCCACGGCTTCCGGCGAGTAGCTCGGCACACGCAAAATTACGATTTTATCCTCCGCCGCCTTAACGTCCACATGGTTAAAACCCGCACTCCTCAAAAGAATTGCCTTAACTTTCATCTCGTAAAGCTGTTCCACCATCTTGGCGTTCACGTAGTCATTGACAAAAATACAAATGGCATCATAACCTTTTGCCAAAAAAACTGTTTCCTCGTTGCAGGGCAGTTCTATGAACCGTATTTCAAATCCGTAATCCTTTGCCATCGGTTCAAACCATATTTTATCGTATGGCTTCGTTCCGTAAAACGCAATCTTCATATTTCAAAACCTCCCTATCTTTATTTCCTGTTTTCAAATCCTGCACGCCTTTGTCACGCAAAGCCGTATGCAATGTACCCACATAGCGTCTGCAAAAACCAAACCGATTATACATCCCCGTTTCCAATCATGACAAAAACAGCTCCCTACCCGAAAATACTGTCCCAAAAGTCCTTCGCCGTTTTCTTAATGCCCTGCCAAAAACCGTCCGCTGCCTCGGACACCGCGTTTTCCACCGCTTCGCTGATTGCTTCATCGGCATGGTTCACGATATCCGCACCGTATTTATTATAAAGTTTTTCCGCCTGACTTAACAGATATTCGCTGTTTAATCCCATGCTTTTTAACTTATTCATCAAATCAAGGATAAGCTGTACCTCATCCTCCGACAGCGTCACGCCGAATTTTTCCTGCCCTTCTTTAATCGCCGTGCGGATGTCCGCATCCGAATCCAGTTCCCCTTTCGCCACTTTTTCCTTCAGCCATGCCATAAGCTGCTCGATTTCGTCGCTGCCGGCATTGGCATTTTTTGCCGCTTCCGCCAGCTCTCCCGTAGTAATCAGTTCATTAAGGGCATTGGACAGGGATGCATCGGAAATCGTCGTCCCCTCCATCTTCTCATATGCCTTCACGGCGCCAATCAACGCTGCCGTGCCCGAAATCTGTGTGGGTGCAACCACGGTAACTTCCGTATCCTGTATCCCTGCGGTCAGCAGCGCATTGCGGTACATTCCCGTAGTACAGTAATTTATGTTTTTCGTCGTCACATACACGCCGCTTCCCGCAGCCCCTTTCCTTAATATCACGCTGGATAAGGATTTGCTGCCAATGACCGACGGACTTAAGTAGGCATCCAAATATTGGTGTTCCTGCTCATTGGTCACGGTAACCACCTCATATCCGGCAAGTTGTTCCCTCGTAATGCCCATCAGCCCAAGCACCGTATCCTTCTGCTGCTCCGTCAGGTCCGCCCCAAGCGCCACCACCACCTTGCCGTCTTCCGGCAGGATGCTCTGTGCATGGGCTTCCATGCCAAACAATCCTGCCGCGATGCACAGGATTGCCGCCAAACATAATAATTTTTTCATAATAACACCTCACTCCGCTATAACACCGACATCATCCATCCGTAAATGTCCGCATACACCTGCTCCCTGTCCATTTCGTTCAGCAATTCATGCCGGTCATTCTCATACAGCTTCAGCTCCACACGCTTCATGCCCATATCAAGAAATGACTGGTAAGCACGTTTCACCCCTTTTCCATACCCGCCTACCGGGTCTGCATCGCCTGATGCAAACAAAACGGGCAGTTCTTTTGGCATTTTCCCCAGGTTCTCTTTCTTATACAGACGGTTTACCAGTTCTAACAGAGTTTGGAAACCGTTTACCGTAAACGTAAATCCGCAGAGGGGATCTTCCAAATAAGCATCCACGATGTTCTCCTCTTTGGTCAGCCAATCCATCTGCGTCTTGGAATCCGGTATCTTTTTATTATAATTGCCAAAGGAAAGGGCATTCATCAGACCGCTGGGATGCTTCTCTCCGGCAAATGCCTTTTGTACTGCCAAAAGTGCTTTTCCCGCCATCAGCACTGCCTTCGGCTGCATTCCCGTACCGACGATAACCGCCGCATGGATTCCCGTACCGTAACGGCACAGGTAATTCCTTAAAATGAAAGAACCCATGCTGTGTCCCAAAATAAAATACGGCACGCCCGGATACTGTTCCTGTACCATCTTTTTTAACCGGTGGGCATCCCTCACTACCACCGTGGCTGCATCCCTTTCGCAGAAATAACCGTAAGTTCCGTTTTCTCCCACGGATTTGCCGTGTCCCAAATGGTCCTCGCCAACGACCAGTATACCCTTTTTTGCCATAAAGCAGGCAAATTCCTCATACCGTGCAATATACTCCGCCATTCCGTGGATAATCTGTAAAATGCACACCGGCCGGTCCGTATCGGGCAACCACTTCATGGCATGAATCCTGTTGGTATTATCCCTGGAATCAAAATACAGTTCTTCTCTTTTTATCATGTGCATCCCTCCCGTCTTACGTTCCGGTACCGTCCTTGAAATGATAACACGCCCGCTTAAGTCCACGGCAGGGCATACCGGTACCATGAACCCATTATACACTAAATAGTATCCTTTTTTAAGTTATTCATAAAAATTTTATCAATTACCGGAACCGTTCAGCCTGAAACATTATGCTCAGGATGAGGGGGGGGACGCATGGGCGGGAGGTTTTTGCGGGGCGGCGGCAGCTATTCAAAACCGGTTTCAAAATATGGCGGTATTTCTTATTGCTCCCAAACGGCGGTTTATGAGTGCATCAGCATATTTCAGCCCCCGCAGGCATGGACTTCTCCGGTGCCACCAAAGCAAGATTTCCTTCCGCATCCTCCGCGCAAAGGAGCATTCCTTCCGACCATATCCCTGCCAGCTTGGCAGGTTTCAGGTTTACGAGCACCATCACTTTCTTTCCTACCATTTCTTCCGCAGTATAGTATTGCTTAATACCCGATACAATCTGCTTCACCTGACTGCCCACCCGCACCTTGGAGCAGAGCAGTTTCTTGGATTTCGGCACTTCCTCGCAGGCAATGATTTCCCCTACCTGGAACTGCATTTTGGCAAATTCGTCATAACTGATTTCCGGCTTGGCCTCGATATCAATGACATCCCCTGTTTTTTCCCCATCTCCTTCCGCTTCCGGGTTTCCGGCGTTTTCCCCGTTCGCTTCCGCCTTTGCCGCAAAAAGGGCTTCTGCTTTTTCCAACACTTCCTTCACATCCAAACGCGCAAAAAGGATTTCCGGTTTTTCCGTCACCTTATTCCCGTCAGGATACTTTCCAAATTCCCTTAACGAATCGAAATCCCGCAGGGACGTGTTTAACTGTCCCGCGATTTTCCCTGCCGTGGACGGCATATACGGCTCTAACAGCGATGCTCCTATGATAATGCTTTCCACCAGGTTATACAGCACGGTTGCCAGCCGGTCTTTCTTCGTTTCGTCCTTTGCCAGTACCCATGGTTCGGTTTCGTCAATATATTTATTGCAGCGCTTAAACAGGGTGAAAATCTCCGTCATGGCATCCGCCACCCGCAGCCCTTCCATCTTCGCGCATACTTTATCATAGGTACCCGTCACCACTGCCTTCAAATCCTCGTCTACCGCTTCCGCCGCTCCTTGCCCGGAAACTACCCCGCCGAAATACTTATTACTCATGGAAATCGTCCGGTTCACAAGATTGCCCAGCGTATTGGCAAGGTCTGAATTTAACCGTTCCACCATCAGTTCCCAGGAAATCACGCCGTCATTTTCAAACGGCATCTCGTGCAGCACAAAATACCGCACCGCATCCACACCGAAGAAATCCACCAAATCGTCGGCATACAGCACATTTCCCCTGGATTTGCTCATCTTTCCGTCGCCCTGTAACAGCCACGGATGCCCGAAAATCTGTTTCGGCAGCGGCTCGCCCAATGCCATGAGGAAAATCGGCCAGTAAATCGTATGGAAACGGATAATATCCTTCCCAATCAGGTGCAGGTCTGCCGGCCACAGCTTCCCGTACCGTTCATCGTTATTACCGTCACAGTCGTAACCGATACCGGTAATGTAATTGGTCAGTGCATCCAGCCACACGTAAACCACATGCTTCTCATCAAAATCCACCGGAACCCCCCACGTAAAAGAAGTCCTCGACACACACAAATCCTGCAGTCCCGGCAGAAGAAAATTGTTCATCATCTCATTCTTACGGGACATCGGCTGGATAAATTCCGGGTGGCTGTTAATATGCGCAATCAGCTTATCCGCATATTTGCTCATCTTAAAGAAATACGCTTCCTCCTTCGCCGGTTTTACTTCCCGCCCGCAGTCCGGGCATTTTCCGTCCACCAACTGGGATTCCGTCCAAAAGGACTCGCAAGGAGTGCAATACATCCCTTCATATGCCCCCTTATAAATATCCCCCTGCTCATACAGCCTTTTAAATATTTTCTGCACCTGCTTCTCGTGGGGTTTATCGGTAGTGCGGACAAAATTATCATAAGACGTATCCATCAAATCCCACAATTTCCGTATCGTCCCCTGCACGTTATCCACAAATTCCTTCGGCGTAATACCCGCTTCCTGCGCCTTCAGCTCAATTTTCTGTCCGTGTTCATCGGTTCCGGTCTGGAAAAAAACCTCGTACCCGTCTTTCCTTTTAAACCTGGCGATACTGTCCGCCAATACGATTTCATAACTGTTGCCGATATGGGGTTTCCCCGATGTATAGGCAATCGCCGTCGTAATGTAATATTTTCCTTTTCCCATGTTCTTCCTCCTAATTCCTATTTTTTACACAAGTCCGCAGCAGTATTCTTCTTCCGGGCAGGGGAAATCTTTTCTCCTGCCCCGCGTCGGGCATCCGCCTGTTTCTGCCGACAAAATTCACTTGGGTACCCGTGCGCATAAAAAAAGAGCCGTCTCTCCTTTCCTCAAGAAGACGGACCCTCAAAGCCGTGTTACCACTTCCCTTTATCCGACCCTCACGGAACCGGACCTCAACGGGTACTGCATACCCTGCCGCTATAACAGGCGGAACCTGTCGCAGCCTAACCGGTACCACCGGCTCGGTGCGCCGCTCAGGAGCCATATTCCGTATATTCCCGTCCGGTTCCTCCCAGCCCCGCCACATGGAACAACGCCCAAAACATCCCGTCCCGGAATCCCTCGGACACCTTTCCAAGCCCACGGTAGAACCTTCTCTGTAAGACCTTCCTATACTTACTCTCTCCGTCACTGCTTTTTCTTTATATATTATAGTATAAGATTACTGAAAACACGTCGGCTTGTCAAGAATTTCTTTAAAACACTCCGTCCCCACGCCCCCCAATCAAAACCTTTTTCCCTTCAAACGCAAACCCATATTTATAAATCCGTTCCTTCGGAATCCCCTTTCCCGTCAGTACCGCTGCATAATTCTTCGCTTCTATTTGGTCAAGCGCCGCGCGTACCGTGTCTTCCAGCGTACCCTCTTTTCTCGGATTATATACTTTAAACTCAATCACATATGCATTCTTTTCCCCATCCCCCGGTTCCAGCATAATATCATAACGCCCAAACCCGCTTTCGCGTTTGGAAGTAATAACATACCTTCCTCCCAAATCCACCATCAGTCCCAAAACAAACCCATGGTAAAAGCGTTCCGGCTCCGCCCTCTCCGATGCGCGCCTCCCGGTATCAAAAAAACTGAACATTTCACATGCAACACGGTTCATGTATTCATTCATGGATTCCAAATCGCCTTCCAGCATCGCTTTTACAAAATCATTATAGTCCGAAAGACTAACTGCAAACCATTTCTTTACCATGCCTTTAAACATCAGGCTTACTTCATAGTTGGTCAATGCCAATTCATATTCCGGCAGTAAAATATCTTCCGAATCATATTCCCCATGCCCCAATACTTTTAAATAGCCGCTTGCCAGCAGCAGACTCCATATCGATTGCTCATCCCCATCCAACTGGCTGTAAACAATCTGTTCGTCAATGGGTGCCAATAGATGTTCCCCATTCAGCAAACGCTCAAAAGACTGCTTGACCCCCTTGCTCCCCTCCCGGATTAATTTTCCCACGAGACTGTTGGAACTTGTATTTGCCCAATATGCTGCCACCTTCCCCTTATCTAAATAATTTAAAATCGACCATGGATTATAGATATCCTTATGACAGCCAAATACAAATCCGTCATACCAGCATTTTACCGTCTTCTTATCATCATATCCATATTCATCCATGGATGCAAATACTTCTTCTTCCGTAAATCCAAAAGTTGCCGCATATTCGTCCGATGTTGTCGTTACTACTTTTAAATTATTTAAATCCGAAAATACTGACTCTTTGCTTATCCTCGTAATTCCCGTCATAAGCGCCCGTTCCAACCACGGATTTGTCTTAAAACCGGAATGAAAAAGGCTTCTGGTAAACTGCACCAGTTCCTGCCAGTAACCGTTTACATAGGCTTCCTGCATCGGCGTATCATACTCATCCAATAGCAGGATTACTTTTTTCTTATAATACCGGCACAGAAAATCCGACAGCTTATAGAGGGCGGAAGTAGCCACTACTTCCGGCATATCCATGCCGACGCTCAGAAAGTATTTTTTATCCGCCTCCGTCAGCAGACCACTCTCCAAAAGGAAATAATTCCTTCCGTACAAATCGGCAAGGAGCTGCCCAATCCGCTGTTTCGCCGACCGGTAATCCCTTTCCTTTACATTGGCGAACGAAAGGCTTATCACCGGATATGTTCCCTGCAGCCGGCGGTATTTTTCCGCTTTCCAAATATCCAGCCCTTCAAACAAATCCCCACGGTCCGCATATCCCACGGAAAAAAACTGCTCCGTCATACTCATCGTCAACGTCTTTCCGAACCGGCGCGGTCTTGTAATCATCGTCACTTCATCCCCGCTTTCCCACCATTCCCTGAGAAAAGCCGTTTTATCCACATAAAAATAGTTATTTTCGATGATTTTGCTAAAATCCTGGATTCCGATTGCCACCGTTCTTGCCATAGAACGTTCCTCCCGTCCAAAACCTGTGGCGCCTGCGCACGCCGTTAATATGCCAAAATTTCACATCCGTCTTCCGTCACCGCCACCGTCACTTCCCATTGCGCCGACAGTTTTCCGTCATCGGTATAGGCGGTCCATCCGTTTCCGTCATCCACGTAAATCTCGTCCGTCCCCTGGTTCACCATCGGCTCTATGGTAAATACCATCCCCGGCACCATTAACATCTCCGTCCCTTTTTTTGTCACGTAACTGACAAAAGGATCCTCATGGAATTCGATGCCCACGCCGTGTCCGCCGATATCCCGCACCACGCTGCACCCGTTTGCCCTGGCATGGCTGTTCACCGCGTCCGCCATGTCGCCGAGAAAGCGCCACGGTTTCACCTGTTCGATTCCCTTCTCCATGCACTCCTTCGCAATACGCACCAGGTCCGCCGCTTCTTTGGATATCTCGCCAATACAGAACATGCGGGAGGAATCCGAGAAAAATCCTTTATATATGGTAGAAATATCCACATTTACAATATCCCCTTCCTGCAAAACCACATCCTCGGAAGGTATCCCATGGCAGACCTGACTGTTCACGGAAGTGCATACGCTCTTGGGATAACCGTCATAATGCAGCGGCGCCGGTATCCCGCCCAGCTCCTTCGTCTTCTCATACACCATACGGTCGATTTCCCCCGTATTCATCCCAACCCTGATATTCTCCGCCACATAATCCAAAACCGCAATGTTGCGCAGCCCGCTTTCCCGTATACCGTCAATCTGCTTCTTCGTCTTTATCATATCCCTGTCCGGAATGATATGCCCGTCCATCTGGCACTTAATAATCCTCTCGTCAAACCTCTCATGGCAGGCTTTGTATTTTCTTCCGCTCCCACACCAGCAGGCATCGTTCCGTCCCAATTTCTTATACATCCCTTGTTCCTTCTTTCTTCTTTTACTTCCTTTTCCGCATGTTTCCATCTGCATTTACATAAACACGCCCTATTATCATAACACAAAAAATCCCCGCCGTCTCCCCCAACAGGAGAAAGCAGGGATTTTTTTAACAATCAACCCCGGAGAAATGCAGGGACTTAACATAACCGTCCCGTCGCAAAACGATTTGGAATGGCTTACGCCTGCGCATTCCGGAATTTTTCAAATGCCCCGAACATATTTTGCACGTTAGCGCCGACATCGCCTTTGAACACGGCGCTTCCTGCCACAATGACATTCGCTCCCGCTTCCAGCGCCACACGTACGTTATCCACCGTAATGCCGCCGTCCACCTGGATATCCGTCTGCAGACCGTGCTGCTCAAAGAGCGCCCTTGCCTGACGGATGCGCCCGGTGGATGCCGGTATGTAACTTTGTCCTCCGAAACCGGGTTCCACCGTCATGACTAACAGCATGTCAATCCGGTCGATGAACGGGAGAACCGCTTCCACAGGGGTTGCCGGTTTGATGGACAGTCCCGCCTTTTTGCCCAAACTGTGTATTTTACCGATTACCTCGTCCGGCTGTTTGGCGGCTTCCAAATGAAACGTAATGATATCCGCCCCTATCCGGGCAAATTCCTCCACATACCGCTCCGGCTTCTCTATCATCAGATGCACGTCAAACACCATATCCGTAAGCCCGCGGATGGAAGACACCACCGGCATCCCGAAGGAAATCGACGGGACAAAGCTGCCGTCCATCACATCGATATGAAGATACTGTGCCCCTGCACTTTCCGCTTCTTTAATCTGCTTTCCCAGCACGGAAAAATCCGCCGCCAAAATAGAAGGTGATAAAACCAGCATATCCATTCTATTCTCACTTTCCGATGAATTCTTTCACCGTCTTATATACCCCTGCGCCGTCCAAACCGTATTTCTCCACCAAAGCAGCCGCAGAGCCGGACTCTCCGAATACATCCTGCATACCAATCTTGCATACCGGCACGGGAGCTGCCTTGCAAAGTGCGTCGCAGACTGCGCTGCCCAAACCGCCGATGACGGAATGTTCCTCTGCCGTAACCACTTTTCCCGTTTTCTTCGCCGATGCGATAATCAGTTCTTCGTCCAAAGGTTTAATCGTACAGATGTTAATCACTTCCGCGCTCACACCTTCTTCCGCCAGCTTCTCCGCCGCTTCCAAAGCGCTTCCCACGCAGATTCCGGTAGCCACGATAGTAACGTCCGTACCTTCCCGGACCACCGTTCCTTTTCCGATTTCAAATTTGTAATCCGGCCTGTCATTAATCACAGGACATGCCGCACGGCCAAAACGGATGAACACGGGACCTTCATGCTCCACCGCAGCCCTTACCGCCGCTTTCGCCTCGATATCGTCTGCCGGACACATCACCACCATACCGGGAATCGTCCGCATTAACGCAATATCCTCGTTGCACTGGTGGGACGCCCCGTCCTCGCCTACCGTGATACCCGCATGGGTCGCGCCGATTTTTACGTTCAGGTGGGGGTATCCTACCGAGTTACGTACCTGTTCAAAAGCACGTCCTGCCGCAAACATGGCAAAAGAACTTACAAAAGGAATCAGACCCGTGGTAGAAAGCCCTGCCGCAATGCCCACCATGTTGCATTCCGCGATACCGCAGTCAATATGCCTGTCGGGATATGCCTTCTTAAACACACCCGTCTTGGTCGCTGCCGCCAAATCCGCATCCAGCACTACCAGATTGGGATATTCTGCCCCCAGTTCCACTAACGCATTACCATAACTTTCTCTCGTCGCAATCTTCTTTACTTCTGACATAGTTCTTCACCAATCCTTTCCAAGTCTGCCATTGCTACCGCATACTGCTCATCGTTCGGAGCCTTGCCATGCCAGTCCACCGAACCTTCCATAAAGGAAACGCCTTTTCCTTTCAGGCTGTGGGCAACGATTGCCGTAGGCATACCCTTTGTCTCACGCGCTTCTTTAAAAGCGCTCCTTAAAGCGTCAAAATCATGGGCATCCACATTGATGACATGGAAATTAAACGCCTCAAATTTCTTATCTATGGGATAAGGAGAACATACATCATCTATCTTACCGTCAATCTGCAAACCATTGTTATCCACGATAACCACAAGGTTATCCAGTTTCCTGTGTCCGGCAAACATGGAAGCCTCCCATACCTGGCCTTCTTCCAGTTCCCCGTCGCCAAGCAGCGTGTATACACGGAAATCCTTTCCGTTCATCTTCGCGCCAAGTGCCATCCCCACTGCTGCGGAAATGCCCTGTCCCAGCGATCCGCTGGACATATCCACGCCCGGAATGTGTTTCATGTCGGGATGTCCCTGTAAATAGGAGCCCAGCTTACGCAGCGTGGTCAAATCCTCCACCGGGAAAAATCCCCTGTTTGCCAGCGTGGAATATAACCCCGGCGCCGTATGCCCCTTGGACAGTACAAAACGGTCCCTGTCCTCCATCTTAGGATTCGCCGGGTCAATGTTCATTTCCTCAAAATACAGATATGTATACACATCTGCCGCAGACAAAGAACCGCCCGGATGTCCCGCTTTTGCACTGTGAACCGCTGTCACAATTCCTTTTCGCACCTCATTGGCTTTTTTTTGTAATTCCAGATTCTCCATGGTTTCTCCTCCAAAAATAAAGCGTGTTAATCTTTACTAAAATATTTTATCATACATTAAATAGCAAGTCTAGGACATTTGTGCATTTTCTGCAAATATTTCGGGATCACATTACCGTTTCACTCCACGGAGCGCAACACGTTCCGCGATTGCACACACGACATCTTTGCTCCTTAATCCCCATCCTTCCGTCGGCAGATAAACCAAAGCAAAATCTGCGGAATCCACCGCAACAGTTCGGCCCGAAATGTTATGATACGGCATTACATTTTTTGATAACCAGTAAAAGCCAGGGACAAACCGGACAGGGGGTTGTGCTCCTGGCTTTTACGTCCCTACCCACCAACGAACATAACATTTCTGGCTGAACTGTTACAATCCACCCGGAAAAACATGAACAAAATATTGTTTATTTTCCCGCTGCATGGTACAATAGTGTACATAAAAAATATTACTATATAATATTTTTTATGTACTATGCCAAATTGGGATTTTGGGCACAGCAAAACCACATGCCCAAACCATAAAAAGCAAAAAACTTTTTTCAAAGGAGGGGAGAAGTTTTAAACATTCTAAACTATTTCAATGATATCGAAATATGCATCGCATAAGCCAGACACGAAAAACGCCAAACGTGCTTTGCAGGCACATTTTTGCGAATCGCTGCCTGCGGAAACAAATAGCAGAAGGAGAAATGAATTATGAACCTTGAGATTTTAAAAAACGAAGAAAAACGAATGAATTTAATTATGTTCATTTTTTTATCCATAATACCGATTGTCGCATTTGTTTATGTACTGCTTTTTAACGGCGGCCAGGCAAAAGACAGTATCGCGCTAATCATGGTAGTTGTCTGCCTGATTACCAAGGCATTGGAAAAAGTCCTCGGAAAATACGCCAAGTACATATATATTTCCATTTTACCGTTTTGCGGGGCAATTGTCATCGTATTAGGTACCCCCGGCTGTTTTGGCGCCATGGTGGAAGCATATTTCCTCGTATTGTTTTTATCCGTTCCTTATTATGATTTATCCATGATTAAAATGTGCAGCATCATTACCGTTGTGCCGAACGTCATTGCCATGATTCTGTTTCCTCAGGCATATTTGGCAATGTATACCCTTTCCATATGGGTTTTCGCATGGATGGTATACGCCCTTGCCGTCCTTGTTTCGGTCATGATTGTGATAAGGGCGCGGACTTTATTCCAAACCGTGGAATCCAAGGAGCATGAAGCGGAAGAAATGCTTGAAAACATCCGCGGCGCTTTTGAAGGTTTGCAGAGTTCCTCCGAAAGCATTTACGATTCCCTGCACGGTTTTGAAGCCAGCACGACTCAGATTGCCGCATCCACAGAGGAAATTTCCGGCAACGCCAATACGCAGATTCAGCAGGTGGAGGGAAGCCTCCAGATTTTCGGCGACTTAAACGACATGATTGTTAATTCGGAAGAACGGGTTTCCCAAACCGTGGAAAACATGAAACTGTTAAAAGAAAAGAACGACGAAGGTATCCGCTCCATCACGGAACTTGCAAAGAAATTCCGGGAAAACATCGAATCCACAAAGAAAGCGTCGGAAGGCGTCACCCTGTTAGCGCAGAAATCCAGCTCCATCGGGGAAATCATCGAAAGTATCGGCCAAATTGCAAAGCAGACAAACCTGCTCGCCTTAAATGCAGCCATTGAGGCCGCAAGGGCAGGGGAAGCCGGAAAAGGCTTTGCCGTAGTCGCGGACGAAATCAACTCCCTGTCCAGCGAATCCGCCACGGCAACCCAAAAGATTGACGCCATCTTAAAAGACATTATTTTTACGGTCAAGGAAATTACCGGACTGATGGATTCCAACAATACCATCGTCAATGAATCCAACGTGAAACTGGACGATACCGTACAGATTTTTGACGCCATCCTCCACTCCTCCGAGCAGGTTATCTCCGTCATTGATTTGTTAAAAGAAGAACTGGCAAATATTGTCACCATTAAAGATAATTTACAGCATGCCATGAAGCAGGTAGAAGACATTTCACGCACTTCCGTGGAAAACACCACCGAAATCAGCGCTTCCACACAGGAGCAGGCATCCGGCGTGCAGATTATCCTTGGTTCCATGGAAAATGTACAGACCGGAATGGAAAGGCTTTCCGGCATCATAAACGCCAAGAATAACCAATAAAGCATTAGCGGCGGCGGACGCACCAAAAGGAGGGTCTTGCCACCGGGTGAAAGCATGGAAAACAGCAACACCCATCCCCCAAGAAGCAGCAGCCCCCTATTCTCCGTAACCAGCAGGGAACAGGCGCGGAGCGCCATATGCGGTTTCCGCTGCCGTCCTGCCGGGGGGGGCGTTCCCCTTCCGTGTTTTTCAAATCCTGTTCAAAAAAAAACGGAGATATTTCTTATTGATTTCCCCGGATGATTTATGGTCGTTTCAGGCGGCGTTGTCTGACGAACGAAGTGAGGAGTTTCGCCGCCGTTTACCATAAATCATCCGGGGAAAGCAATTAGAAATATCTCCGTTTTTGCAGTCAGGATTTGAAAAACACGGAAGGGGAACGCCCCCCGGCGGGACGGCAGCGGAAACCGCATATGGCGCTCCGTGCCTGTTTCCTGCGTCCGCTGCCCCCTCCTTTAAGCCTTCTTCCTCTCCTTCACCTTCACGAACACCGCCTGCAACACGATAAAGAAGCAAAGCAGTACTGCCGTCACGATATTCGCCCAAGCCCCGATGAGCTGTCCATGGGTCTGCACCAGTTTGGAAATCGTACCGTTAATCAGTACACCGAACAGCGACCCCACCACATTTCCCACGCCGCCTGTCAACAGCGTACCGCCGATGACCGCCGAGGATATGGCGCTCATTTCCAGCCCGGTTGCCTGTGTCGTCGTTCCCGACATGGTGTTCAGGCAATAACAGATGCCTCCGATGGATGCCAGGAAACTGGACAGCACATATGCCTTTAACGTAACTTTTTTCACGTCCAGCCCCATCAGCGTTGCCGACTGCTGGTTACCGCCTACCGCATATATGCTCCGCCCGAACCTCGTGTAGCGCAGCATCAGGAACACTGCCAAAACCACCAGCAATGCCACGATAACCGAAACCCTGACATACGGAATTTGGGGAATCCCCTTTTTGTTCACGTATGCACCGATACCAAAAGGCATTTCGATTTTAAAACTGGAAAGTTTCGTAAAAAACGGGTCGCTGGTAATGCTCACCTGTTCGGTACATATGACCGCCGTCATGCCCCTGGCAAAGAACATTCCCGCCATCGTCACGATAAAGGGCTGTATCTTTAAATAAGCGATCAGCCATCCCTGTACCAGACCAAACACAAGCCCCACCGCCAAAACCAGCAGCATCAGTACCGGACTGCCCCAGCCCCAGCGTTCGATTCCAACGGCAATAATCATACAGTCCATGGCAACCACGCTGCCCACGGAGATATCAATACCGCCCGTTAACATGACGCAGGTCATGCCGCTGGCAAGGCAAATCAGTCCAGCATTGTCGATTAGGATAAACAGGAAAGTCTGCAGGCGGGTAAAGCCCTTATCCGCATACACTACGCATCCGCCGATATACATCAGCACGAACAATACAATGGTGATAATCAGCAATAGGTTATTACTGTTGATTTTCAACTTTTTGTTTTTCATGACCTCGCCTCCTTTGCAGCCAGTTTCTTTGCGGACATCTTTTTAAAGTATTCCTTTACCGGCTCCGCCTGGATTACGACAATCAGAATTACGACAATTGCCTTAAACACCGGCGCCTGTGCGGAAGATATACCCAGCGCATACAGCGTGGTAGTCACGGACTGAATGGTATAAGCGCCGATAACGGAACCCGCAAGGTTGAATTTACCGCCCCCAAGACTGTTTCCGCCAAGCGCAACCGCAAGAATGGCATCCAGCTCCATGTTCAGTCCGATATTGTTCGTATCCGCGGAGTAAATACGGGAAGTTGCCACCAAACCCGCAATGCCTGCACACAGACCGCAAATCACATAGGTTAACAGGATAATCTTTGAAGAATTAAAACCGGAAATCCTCGCTGCCTTTTTATTGATGCCGACACCCTGGATAAATGTGCCGAGAGCAGTAAAACGCAATACCAATGCCGCAATTAAGATGCATACCGCCGCAATAATGATGGGCGTCGGAATGATTCCCACATAGGAGCCGAATATCTGGAAGGAAGGCACACGCACATACACAATTTGGCTGTTGCACAAAAGCAGTCCGATGGCACGCCCCGCCGACCACAAAATCAAAGTGGCAACCATAGGCTGTATATTCAGGTAAGCCACCAGGAACCCGTTGAACAGACCGCAGACACACGCAATGCCGATGCCCGCCAAAAGCCCCACCCAAAGAGGGCTTGCATATTCGGATACGTTTGTTACACCGTATCCTGCCAGCAGCATACAGCACAGACCGCCCGAAAGACTCATAACGGAGCCAACGGAAATATCCGTACCTGCCGAAGACGATACCACAAGCGTCATACCGATGGCAAGAATCGCCACCTCACTTCCCCTGTTCAGGATATCAATGAGACGCCCGAACAGCACACTGCTGCCGCCCGTAATTGGACGGATGGTAATACTGAAAAAAGAAAACGGCGGATTTCCGCTGGCAATATCATAAACCACATTAATCAGTATTACGAGAATCATACTGAAAATCGGCAAAAATAACCTTTTTTTCGTAATGTTCTTTAATTTACCCATTCGCTCCACCTCCCGCAATCGCTTTCATGACACCTTCCTGTGACATTTCGTCCACATTCAGCTCCCCTACTTTTTCACCGTCGCGCAGCACCGCCAGGCGGTTGCAGGTACGCAGCATTTCCTCCACTTCGGAAGAAATAAATATCAGGCTCTTGCCCTCATCCGCCAGCTTAATAACCAGCTTTTGGATTTCCGTTTTTGTTCCGATGTCAATCCCCCTCGTGGGTTCATCCAGCACGAGAAAATCCGGATTGGTCGCCAGCCATCTCGCCAGAATGACTTTCTGCTGGTTACCGCCGGAAAGCTGTTTGATTAACGTCTCCCTGCTTGCCGTCTTTATGCTCAGCATTTCTATGTATTGATCCGCAATCTCTATCTGTTTCGCCATGGGGATGCGTTTAAAGATTCCCAGCTTCGCCTGCATGGCAAGGATGATATTTTCACGCACCGACAGATCCCCGATGATGCCTTCCTCCTTACGGTCGTCAGGGAGAAGACCCATGCCCAGGTTCATGGCATCCAGCGGACTCTTGATGTTCACTTCTTTCCCGTCCACCTTAAGGGTTCCGCTCTGTGCCCGGTCCGCACCGTAGATAACGCGGGCAAGCTCGCTCCTGCCGCTTCCGAGCAGTCCGGTCAGCCCCACCACTTCCCCTTTGTGGATATCCAGGTTAAAGGGCTTAATCTTGCCCGCATGGCCCAAACCTCTTGCTTCAATTTCCAAAGGCGCGTGGGACGTGTCCTTCTCGCCTTCCGGTTTGATGGATGCCAAATCGTCAAAATCCTTACCCATCATGGCTGCCACCAGTTTTACGCGGGGCAGTTCCTCTACTGTATATTCCCCCACCAGTGTCCCGTTACGCAGTACGGTAATACCGTCGCATACCTCGTATACCTGCTCCAAAAAGTGGGTAACAAACACGATGCCTACGCCCTGTTCCCGCAGCCTGCGCATCATTTTGAACAAAAGGCTCACTTCGTGGTCATCCAGCGAAGAAGTGGGCTCATCCAAAATCAAAACCTTACTTTTCATATCGACAGCACGGGCAATTGCAATCATTTGCTGCAATGCCAGTGAATAATTTTCCAAATTCTGCGTCACTTCTATGTCCAAGTCCAAATCCTTCATTAATTGTGCCGCCATTTCATTCATCTTACGGCGGTTAACCGTTCCAATCTTTGTCAAAGGCTCACGCCCGATATACAGATTTTCCGCAACGGACAGGTTCGGACATAAGTTTACTTCCTGATACACAGTGGAAATTCCTTTTTTCTGGGCGTCAAGGGTATCCTTATTGACAATGGGACCCTCAATGCCGTCCACATGGATTTCTCCTGCCTCAAACTTGTTTACCCCCGTCAGGCATTTGATCAGGGTGGACTTACCTGCCCCGTTTTCCCCCATAAGCGCCCGGATTTCCCCCTTGCGCAACGTGAAATCCACATTGTCCAAGGCCTTTACCCCAGGGAAAGTCATGCATATCCCCCGCATCGTTAAAACGATATTTTTCTCCATCCTTGACCTCCTCCATTTTTTCCTATCTGAAAAAGCAGGGAGGGAACCCGCATTCCAGGAATCCCTCCCATACCCGCCTATCCAATATTAGTATGCACGGCCTGCCAATATTTCTTCTGTCATTGTCGTTGCGTACTGGCTGGTGATGCCCGGTGCAACAAACGCTTCATCGTTAACCAGTGTGGTCGCTTCATATGCGGAACCGGAGTTCATCGCCTGAATAACGGATGCCACAACCTCTGCCTGAATCGGGTTACATTCCACGTTGCAGTTAATCTTTCCGTCAAGCGTATACTGTAAACCATCGTGAGTTGCATCGAAGGAAATCAGAATCACGTCGCCGCCCACGCCGTAGGTAATGCCCGCTGCGTCCATGGCATCCATTGCGCCGTACGCTTCGTTATCGTTATGGCATACCACTACGTTGAACTGTCCTTCGTAAGATTTAATGAAGGATTCCATAACTTCCTGTCCGCCTGCCTGTGTAAAGTCACCGGACTGGGAATCAAGGATTTTCCACTCGCTGTGGGAAGCAGCCACCTCGTTAAAGCCTTCGGAACGTCCCAGTGCAGCGGATGCACCAACGGTACCTTCGATGACAAGGATGTTCGCTTCTTTGCCGTCCAGGTATTCCGCCAGCCAGTTACCTGCCGTCACGCCTTCGTTCTTGGTATTGGTTCCTACCCATGCGTCATACATGGAAGCGTCCGCATCGATTTCACGGTCAGCAATGATGACCGGAATACCGGCATCCTTTGCTTCCTGAAGGACAGTATCCCATCCGGCGGTTTCAATCGGGGCAATTACGATATAATCCAGTTCCTGACCGATGAAGTTACGTACTGCTTCCAACTGTGCCGCATTGTCATTGTCACAGTCCACCAACTGTAATTCATAGCCGTTCTCTGCCGTAAACGTGTTTTGGTAATTCTGTGTGTTTGCGGTACGCCAGTCGGACTCATGACCAACCTGTGCATAACCTACGCTGATGGTACCGCCCGCTGCTGCAGTGTCTGCCGCCGTATCCTCTGCCGGAGCCGTTTCCGCCGGTGCCGCCGCTTCCTCTTTCGGAGCCGGTTCTGCCGGTGCCTCCGTGTCTGCTGCCGGAGCCGTTTCCGCCGGTGCCGCTGCCGGTGTATCCCCGCCGCCGCATCCTGCCACGGTAGCTGCAACCATTGCCGCTGCAAACAATACTGCCAATTTTTTTCTTAACATTTTGAAATCCTCCCTTTTCTTTTTCTGTTTCAGCCATTTTCTGTTTCCGTCATAATTTTATAAATTTACAAATTATGACTTTGCTGATAAGTTTACTTTATACGATGAAACGCCTCTCCATCAATGTCAAAATCTTTGATTTTCTTAAGTTCGTCGGGCTAAACAATACAAGTTTTACTTATTTCATCTTTTCGCAATACAAGTCCGTCCCAAAGATTGGTTTTTTTATCTTTTGTTTAAAATTTTACGTTTTTTGTATATTATTTTGCTTATTTATGATTTTCTTTCCGTATTTCCCGTTTTTTTGTCTTTGTGAAATTACCCTTTCGTTCATAATTTATTCATTTTTCCATATCAGTTTGTTAATTTTTTATTCCGCAAAGGATAAAAATATACCAGATAAAAAGAACAAAAGTTAGATTTATCCTTTTGACGGAAGGATTTTGCCGCTATAATATAATAAGAGACAGGAAGTCAAAAGCGCTGAAGTGAAACAGGCGCCCAACAATATAGCCGGAACAGAAGGAGGCTCCCCATGGCTGCCAAATATATGGATTTAGCAAAATCACTGCGGGAACAGATCCTGGAACATACGGGACACGGCATCTACAAACTGCCGTCGGAAAACGAACTCTGCAGAAAGTACGGTTTCAGCCGCCAAACGGTAAGACAGGCACTGCGCCTGTTGGAAGAAGAAGGTTTAATCGAAAAAAGACAGGGAAGCGGTTCCTTCGCCACGGGGCTGGCTTCCGGCTCCAATGAAATCGCCATTGTGGTTTCGGAGGAGGAAGAATATATCTACCCCTCGCTGATTGCGGACATGAAATCCGCCCTGGGACACCGGGGATATTCGGTACGGCTGTTCTCCCACCACGGGCAAGTGGCGTTAGAACGCCGGATTTTAACGGAGCTTCTCCGCCGCCCCATCCGCGGTATCCTCATGGAAGGCTGTAAAACCGCCCTGCCCAATCCCAACCTGGACCTGTACGGGCGGCTGCGGGAGCAGGGCATTTCCGTCCTGTTCCTCCATGGCGGCTATCCGGCGGATTCCAAATGCTGCCACGTGAAAAGCGACGATTACTACGGCGGCTATCTGCTGGGAAAACATTTCCTCCAAAACAACCATAAAAACATCGCGGGCATCTTCAAACTGGACGACCTGCAGGGGCTGGAACGCTACCGGGGACTGTCCGCCGCCCTGCGGGATTTCGCGGTGGAGCTTCCGGACGAACGGATTCTATGGTACACCCAAATGGAATTAACCGCGCTGGAGCGCAAATCGGACACCTTATTCCTGACCGCCTTCCTCCACCGCCAGCTCAAAGACTGTTCTGCCGTAGTCTGCCACAACGACGAAATCGCCTACTGGCTGGTCAGGGAATTAAAATACGCAGGCATACAAGTGCCTGCGAATCTTTCCGTTGCCGGTTTCGACAACAGTTATCTCTGTGAAATATCCCCTGTCCGGCTCACGACCCTCTCCCACCGGAACCACGAAATGGGAAACGCCGCCGTCCAATGCCTGCTGCGTATGATACAGGGCGTCCCTGCTGCTTCCCTGGAACTGCCCTGGCGGCTCGTCCGACGGGAAAGCGACGCCCCCTGCTGAATATTGCCCGCAGGCAAGTCCCGGACGTGCCTTACCCCTTTGTACCGGTACGGTATTCCCTCGGGGTGCAGCCCTGTGTCTTTTTAAACACAAAGCTGAAATAGTGGGGATCTTTAAACCCTACTTCCGCCGCAATTTCGCCGGAATGTTTTTCCGTTCCCCGCAGCAACCTCTTCGCCGCCTCCATCCGTTTCTGCGTCACATATTCGGTAAACGTAGTCTTCTTTTCCTGGCTGAACAGGGCGCTTAAATAGTTGGCGCTGACATTCGCCGCCTGTGCCGCCGCATTTAAGGACAGGGCTTCCTGCGCAAAATTATCCTCGATGTAATCCAGCGCCTTTTGGATGATTTTCTTCCCCTGGCTGTCCCTTTCCCTGCTGCCCAGCTCGATTGCCTTCCCCAGCAGGCTCATCATGTAAGGTTTCATGTCTTTCCTGTCCAGGCTTAAGTTCTGCATCTTGTCCGTCCAGGCGTTCCCCAAAAGTTCCTCCTGGGTAAACCCCAGGGATTCCGCATAAGCGATTGCCGTAAAACGGATACTGAGCATCAGGTAATCGCGGAACAGCTTGGAGCGGAGCGCATCCTTTTGGCTTTCCAGATAACTGTCCACAAAGTCCTCCAGCTCGTCCTGCTGCCCCCGCATCAGGAAACCCTTGATGATTTCCGGGTCCGTTTTGGCAATGTCCACACCGCCCAGCCCGCCTTCTTCCTGCCCGTGGTTTTCGTTATCCGCCCCACGGTACGCCAGCACATGTTCCCTCGGCTTTAAGAAACGGTAGGAAAGCGTATGGTTTACCCTGTTATAACATTCGGGCAGGAGGCTGACACGCTCCACCGGGTCCCCCACCGCAAGGTACCACTCCATGTCCGGCTCGTTACAGATACGGCTGATGTTATTGACGCACCTTGTACTCAGCTCCTCCATCTGCTGCATCTCGCCCTTCATCAAAATACCATGGGTGGTAATGTTCCAACGGAAAACAAGGTATTCGGGATAACGCATAAAATAGTGCATCAGTTCCTCCTGTTTCCGTTCTGCAAGCCCGAGGTCTTTCCCCCTTCCCTCCGGGTTCTTCTTCTCCCAAAGGTTCACCATGGCAAGGTTATAACAGGCAGCATCCAGCTCCAGGGACAGTTTCTGCGCTTCTTCATAGATTTCCTGTACCGACAGATGTCCGCCGAACAGCTTTTCAAAAAAGTTCCTGCGGGAAAACTGTTCGTATTCCTGCATTTCCTTGCGGAACTTCTCAATGTAATTCTCCTGTTCCCGTTCGTTCTCAATCTTCCCACGGATTTCCTGCAGCACTTTCTGCAGGTTCATCCTTGTTACCGGCTTTAAGAGGTATTGTTCCACACCAACGGAAATCGCCTGACGGGCGTACTCAAAGTCATCATATCCGCTGATAATGACGATTTTCGTCTGCGGAAACTCCTGGCTGACCATACGGCTCAGCGCCAGTCCGTCCATAAACGGCATCTTAATATCCGTAATCAGCACATCGGGACGCAGCTTGCGAATCAGCGGCAGCGCCATTTCCCCGTCGCTGGCTTCCCCCGCAAACTGGTATCCGTACTGCTGCCATGCAATATTGTCCCGCAGTCCTTCTCTTACCACGCTTTCGTCTTCCACCAAAAATACTTTCAGCATGTTCAATAGCTCCTGTCATTCATATATTTCGACACGTTTTCCATCGTAAACACTTTTTCTTCCACCACGTATGCCTTTTCCAATTTCTCCCCCCGTTCCAGTATACCGATTACCTCCGCAAGATACTCGCCCTGTTCCGGATTGCATTCCACATCCACGGCAATCTGCCCCGTTTCCACCATGCGCAGGGCATCCTTCACGGCATCGAAGGAGAGGATGATGATACCGCCGTCCCTACCCACTTTCCTGCCGCTCTCCTCTATGGCTTCCACCGCCCCAAACGTCATATCGTCGTTCTGCGATACGACCACATCGATGTCGGGATACTTTTCCAAAAACTGCTCCATGACCTCTTTCCCCTTTGCCACGGTAAACTCCCCGCTCCTCTGTCCCAAAATATGCCAGTTCACATACCGGTTGGCAATCTCCGCAAAGCCGGCGCTTCTGCCCCGCTGAGACGAGGAACTCAGCGTTCCCTGCAAGACCACGATATTAATGTCCTCCTTTTGCCTTCCCGACATCTTTAAATATTCTTCCAGCCATCTTCCGGCTTTCCTGCCTTCCTCCTCCGTATCGGGTCCAATCCAAGTGGTATAGAGGGAGTCGTCCTCCACATCCACCATACGGTCCATAAGGATTACCGGAATCCCCGCCTCCTTCGCTTCCTCCAGCACTGTATCCCATCCGCTTTCCGTCACAGGGGAAAAGACGATATAGTCCACTCTTTGGGAAATAAAACTGCGCAGCGCCTTAATCTGGTTCTCCTGCTTCTGTCTTGCATTGTCAAAAATAAGAAAATAGCCGTTTTCCTTCGTAAGCGCTGCCTGGATGGACGCGGTATGGGCTGTCCGCCATACGGATTCGCTGCCAATCTGGGAAAATCCAACCACCACCAGGTTGTCGTTTTCTCCCCCGTACCCATCCCCTTCCGCATCTTCTACCGATACGCTGCTGAAAATACCGCAGCCGCAGGTAAAAACCAGCAGGAACAGGCACAGCGCCGCGCTCCCTAACCGGAATATCCCCTCCGTTTTCCAATTAATATATTTTTCATCCATTTTCCGTTTCCTCCCGTGCCGGATTATCCAGCCGCTGTGAGGGAATCGTTATGTCAACCCGGGTTCCCTCCCCTTTTACCGAATGGATTTCCATTCCGTACTGCATACCGAAATTCATGCGGATGCGTTCGTTTACATTCGCCAGTCCGAATCCCTTTTCCGTTTCCTTGCAGGGACGGGCAATTTCCTCCCGCAGTTTTGCCAGTTCCCCTACGTCCATCCCCACACCGTTGTCCTCAACCGAGAAATGAATGCAGCCGCCCTCCTTTCTGCCTTCCACCGTAACTTTCCCCTTGGCGCGCTTATATTTAATGCCATGATAGAGGGAATTTTCCACCAACGGCTGGAGTGTCAGTTTTAAAATGCGGTAATCATAAATTTCGGGGGAAATGTGAATCCCAAAATCCAGGATATCCCGGTAACGCACCTGCTGAATTTCCAAATAACTGCGGATATGCAGTTCTTCTTCCCTGATGGTAATGTATTCCTTTCCCTTGCTGAGTACCAGCCGGAAAAATTCCGAAAGCGATACCACCATACTGACCGCCCGGTCCGTGTCATTCCCCTCAATCAGCCATATAATGGTGTCCAGCGTATTGTACAGGAAGTGGGGATTGATCTGTTCCTGCAAAAGCCGCAGCTCGGCATGCCGCATCTTTCTTTCATCGTCCTTAATCTGTTTCACCATAATTTCCAGCTTTTCCGTCATATTATCCACGCTGTCCGACAGGATGCCGATTTCATCCATGGTATTAATCTTCGCCCGCACGTTAAAATCCCCGTTGGAAATCTGTCCCGTAATGCGGCATAGTTTTTCCAAAGGATTGGTTATGCTTTTCAAAAGAAGGAGCGTAATGGTGACGACCCCCGTCACGATTACCGCCACCAGCACCACGCAGAGCATGATGAAAGAACTGACCTGTTTATTCAATTGTGCGCTCAGCCGCTCGATGCTCCTGGTCTGGTAATAAATATAATACTGGATATCGTCCTGAATCAGTTCGGTCAGGATATAAATATTATTGTCCAGCATCTTGACATTTTCATCGTACCTGCCTCCCTGCTCCACATTGATGCGGATATCGTCCACCCGGTCTTCCAGTGTATCGATATTCCGCAGCAGGCTTTGCAGCCATACGCGGCTCTCCCGGTCCGTGGTAATCCCCATCAGATTCGTGAACTCCGCCCGCAGTTCATCGATGAGGGAATAAGGATTTTTCAGCGTAACATCCTCATGGATGTTATCAAAGGATACATATCCCACCACCAGCTTATAAATGCTCTCGTCCATTTCATCCTTGAAATCCAGGTTATAATTATTCGCCACCGTCATGTTACTGACAATACTGTCATAAACATTCCGGTAATCCACCAGCGCGGCGATCAGGTATATGGCGATTCCCAGCAGGGGAAGCATCGCCGTCAGCACCAGCGCCAGCATTTTCACCCGCAGGGGATATTTAATTTTTCCGTTTTCCGGATGTCCCGCCATCGTTGTCCCCCTTCCCTTTTCCGTTATTGCCCGGACGGCAAAACAGACGGCTGTACGCCTGCCAGCCGCCCATTCAAGCCATCCTTTTCCGTCCCCTCCCGCCGCTTACGCTTCCTCCGGTTCCAATGTCTTCACCGAATCCCTCACCACCACCTGTGCATCAAATTCGTATGTGGCGTCAAACGCCGGATTCCCAATCATCTGCAGCAGATTAATCGCCGCTTTCTCGCCCAGCCTGTCCATGGGATGCGGCACGGAAGTCAGCGCCACGTCGCCTAACACGGTCAGTTCGGAATCGTCGATACTGACCACGGAAATATGTTCCGGGACATGGATTCCTTCTTTTGCCAGTATTTCCACAAAATCAAAAGCAATCTGGTCATTGTAGCATACCACTGCCGAACAGCCGCGGAACCTGCCCATAATCAGGCTCCTGCTTTCTTCCAGGTTCTGCATTCCCACCGTATCCACCCAAAGAATGCAGGAATCGTCCATTTCCATGCCCGCTTCCGTCAATGCCTCCAAATATCCGGCATATCTTTGATGTCCCTGCCCGTCATCCAGTTTGAAAATCCCCCCGATTTTCCGGTGCCCCCGGTCCAGCAGGTGCTTTGCCGCGCAGTACCCTGCCATTTTATCATTCAACGAGACATGCGGAATGGGGAGCAGCGGATAATAGCTGTTAATAAAAATAACCGGGATGCCTTTTGCCTGTAATTTTCCATACAAAGACAGATTCGGGTTCGGAATACCGCTTTTTACCGTCTCCATAATCACACCCGCAACTTCATCCCGGCTCAAAATATCTTCCAATATTGTTTTTTCCCTGCCGATTTGGTTATTGGTAAACGCAATCTGCACCGAATACCCATTCTCAAACAGCACATTTTCTATGCCTTGAATGGTTTTGGGAAAAATATAACCATCCACATAGGTTGTCACCACGGAAATCCGCGTTTTATTCCTAAGGTTCGTCTGACGTCTGTCATTGATATAGGTACCGCTTCCCTGCCTGCGGATGAGCACACCGTCATTCTCCAGTACGCTTATGGCATGGCGTACCGTCTGTCTGCTTAGGTGGAACATTTCCTTTAACTCGTTTTCCGAATACATCTTCTGTCCCGGCCGGAATTTCCCTGCTTCCACCTGTTCCCGTATCCAATTGACCAGTTCCATATATTTCGGTTGATTTTTCCCCACTATTTGTTTCGGGCAGCCTAAAATAAGCTGCCCGCCTCCTTATCCCGTATTTGTAACATTTATTTGCTGTTCTTTCTCTTGGATAAGATATCTACTGTCACGGCGCCCAAAAGAACCGCGCCTTTTACGATTTTCTGGATATCCGTGGACCAGCCGTACAGGGACATACCATTGTTGAGGATACCCATGATAAACGCCCCGACTACCGCGCCCATAATCGTACCTGCACCGCCGGCTACCGCTGCACCGCCGATATAGCAGGAAGCGATGGCATCCATTTCAAATCCGTCGCCTGCCTTCGGTGTGGAGGAACCGTTACGGGAACAGAGAACGATACCTGCTACCGCACTTAAAATACCCATATTCGTATATACCCAAAAGAATACTTTCCTCGTATCGATACCGGAAAGCCTTGCCGCTTTCGCATTGCCGCCAAGCGCATATATCTGCCGTCCGGCTACTGTCTTGCTCGTAATGAATACGTAAATCCCTACCAACACTACCATGATGACAAGTACAAACGGAAGACCGTTATAGCGTGACAGCTTGTAGAAGAAGAACCATACGATAAACATCAGTACCGCCAATTTCAAAACCACCTGCCACATGGGATTTAACGGGAAATCATATTTTTTTTGTAGCAATGTTTTTCATCTCCGCAATGATTAACATTGCCGTCACAACGGCAGCCACAATAATGCTGACCAAATCCATGGTACCGTCCCCAAACGGAATCTTCACCGTAGGCAGGAAACCTGCTCCTATGTAAACAAAGTCTGCCGCAAAGGAACCCTTGGTCTGTGCATGGAGCAAGGTATACGTAAGACCGCGGCCCATCAGCATGGTCGCCAGCGTTACCACGAAAGGCGGTATGGTCAGATATGCGATAAAGAATCCTGCAAACATACCCACCAGCAGTCCGATGACAAGCGCTGACAAAATGGCAACCCACATGTTCATCTTGTAATCCACCAGCATAATACCCACCGTAGCGCCTGTCAGGGCAACTACGGAACCAACGCCCAAGTCTACGTTACCGGTCAAAACGCAAAGCAGCATACCTACCGCAAGAATTACCACATACCCATTCTGCATGATCAGGTTGTTGATATTGGCGGGAGATAAATTCTTCCCTCCTGTCATTATAGCAAAAACTACGTAAATTGCAATAAGGGCAAGAAACATACCGTACTGTTTCATGTCGAGATTTACTACTTTCTTCTTATTCATGTTTACCATCCTTTCTGTTATGAGCCATAATGCATTGCATAATCCTTTCCTGTGTCACTTCCTCTTTGCCCAGTTCCCCTGCGATCTCTCCTTCGTTAATGATATATACCCTGTCGCAGGTACCGATGATCTCCGGCATTTCGGAGGAAATGACGATCACTGCCTTACCGGCTTTTGCAAGTTCGTTAATTACACAATAGATTTCATACTTCGCACCTACATCAATACCACGCGTAGGCTCATCCAGGATCAGTACGTCCGGTTGTGTCAGCATCCATTTCGCCAATACCACTTTCTGCTGGTTTCCGCCGGAAAGCGACCCTACCGTCTGGTTGATGGAATTCGCCTTCACATTAATCCTTTTCTTATATTCCTCTGCCGCAACGATTTCGTCGTTGCTGTTGACCACGCCGTTTTTGGAAAAGAAATTCTTAAGCGCCGCCATTGTCATGTTCCTTTTTATGTCGTCAATCAACACCAACCCGTAATTCTTACGGTCTTCGGACACATATGCCAGTTTATTGTCAATGGCATCCTTTACGTTTTTAATATGTACCTCTTTTCCGTTGATAAAGAGACTGCCGGAGATTTTCTGTCCATAGGACCTTCCGAAGATACTCATGGCAAGCTCGGTCCTGCCGGCTCCCATCAGCCCGGCAAGCCCCACCACTTCGCCCGCTTTCACCTGAAGGTTTACGTTCTTAATCATCTGCCGTTCGCCGTCGTCCGGATGGAACACATTCCAGTTCTTTATTTCAAAAATCGTCTTCCCTATCTTAATACCTTCCCGGAGCGGATAGCGGTTGGTAAGCTCCCGCCCTACCATTCCCTTGATAATCCGGTTTTCGGAAAAGTCGTCCTTTCCTTTTTCCAATGTTTCGATGGTATGTCCGTCACGGATTACGGTAATGGAATCCGCCACATAACTGATTTCGTTCAGCTTATGTGAAATAATGATGCTCGTAATCCCCTGCTTCTTCAAATCAAGCATAATTTCCAAAAGCTGTGCACTTTCCTCGTCGTTCAGTGCCGTCGTAGGCTCATCCAAAATAAGAAGTTCCACTTTCTTTGCCATTGCTTTTGCAATTTCAATCAACTGCTGCTTCCCCACTCCCAAACTTCCTACCGGGACGTTTACGTTCTCGTCGCCCAAACCTACCTTCTCCAGCATTTCGTGCGCTTTCTTCCTCGTTTCCGTCCAGTTAATCACCCCGCGCAGCGAAGTTTGTTCATTCCCAAGAAATACGTTCTCCGCAACAGAAAGATACGGACTTAAGGCGAGCTCCTGATGGATGATTACGATGCCCTTCGCTTCGCTCTCCTTTATGTTATGGAATTTGCAGACTTTGCCGTCGTAAACAATATCCCCTTCATAACTTCCGAAAGGGTAAACGCCCGACAAAACATTCATGAGGGTGGATTTACCTGCCCCGTTTTCCCCGCATAACGCATGGATTTCCCCGCGTTTTACTTTGAGATTCACATCATCCAAAGCCTTGACGCCGGAGAACGCTTTCGTTATGTGATTCATTTCCAAAATATAATCAGACATCCGCATTGCTTCCTTTCTTTTATTTTTATAACCGGAAAAAGTAAAACGGGCGGCGGAACCCAAGCCGCCGCCCGTACCTTATCCAAATTATTCTGCTAACTGTTCTGCCGTGTAGTAACCGCCGCCAACGATGATTTCTTCGTAATTGTCCTTATCAACCGCAATCGGTGTGCACAGATAAGAAGGGACGACGATAACACCATTGTCATACTGCTCGGTATCGTTGATTTCCGGCTCCGTACCTTCAAGCACTGCCTGAACCATGGTTACGCACTTGTCTGCAAGGAGACGGGTATCTTTGTAAATGGACATGGTCTGCTTACCGCTGATAATATTTTTCACTGCCATAAGCTCTGCATCCTGTCCGGTAATCAGAGGCCAGTTCGCTTCCGTATATCCCGCACCATCTAACGCCGACTTAACGCCATAAGCAAATCCGTCAAATGCCGTACATGCAATATCAAGGTCTTCGTCTGCATAAAAACCGGTCAGATAGTTCTCGCAGTTCTGCTGTGCCGTTTCCTGGACCATCTCAAAATACAGGTATCGTCAAAAGATGTCCTGCCGGACTTACATACCAGTGTACCGTCATCCAAATACGGCTGTAATACTTCAATAATACCGTCATACAGCATTTTTGCATTGTTATCATCCGGCGAACCCATGAAAAATTCAATGGTGTAAGACTCGCCTGCCGCTTTTGCTCCCGGAAGATCTTTCTTTTCTTCAATGTACTTCGCAATTGCCGTACCCACGCCCTTGTTATCAAACGATGCGTAATAGGAAACCGCATCGGTATTCTTTAACAGACGGTCATATGCAATAATCGGAATACCTGCCTCTTTTGCCTGTGCTTCCACATTTACAAGCGCATCGGAGTCAATGGATGCGATAACCAGACAATTTGCACCGCTGGCAATCATGTTCTCAACCTGGGATACCTGTGCCTGGATATCATCCTCTGCATACTGGAGATCCACTTCATAACCGAGTTCTTCCAATTTCGCTTTCATGTTGGCGCCGTCGTTAATCCATCTTTCGGATGACTGTGTAGGCATTGCCACGCCCACTTTCTTACCGCCGCCGGAAGCTGCCGTGTCTGCCGGAGCCGCCGTATCTGCCGGAGCCGCCGTGCCCGCGGTCGCCGCTGCACCGTCCGTGGTGCTTGCCGCCGGAGCGGATGCGGAATCACCGCATCCAACCAGTAAGGTTGCCATCATTGCGACGCTGAGTAATACGCCTAAAACTTTTCTTTTCATACATTTTCCTCCCTTAACCATGTATTAAATAACTTGTATTTACAAACCGCACAGTTGTACGGTATTGTACAAAAATATCCTGACTTTTTTTGAGTTGCACCACAAAACGCATTGTATACTTTGTATGTTTTTTCTTGTTTTATTTTCATTATGAAGATGTATTGGCTTGTTTTTTCGATTTTGATATTATATTGTTTATGCATTATTACAGTTTATCCGTTTTATCAATATGTAATTCTACAATTTTTGTACAAATAAAATACAATATGCATAAGTTGTACGCATACAACTTAGGCATATTGCAAAATATCCTTTCCGGTTCCTATTCCACCCAATGCGGGTTTTCCCTTAAATTCCCCCTTTCTCCCTACGCACCGCAAATCTAATGTACGGCATCTTCCAGTTTGAATTCCCCTACCATATCCTCCAGCCTGCCGGTCAGATCCAACAATTTTCCGGCAGCGCCGGAAACGGATTCCAAATTGGTGCTTTCCTCCGTTACGACGGCATTGATTTCGTTAATCTCAATCACGCTTTCGTCCGCCGCATTCTGTATCTCACCCGCGCTGGATACCGTATGTCCAATCTTTTCCATCAGGGTTTCCAGTTTCTCCATGATATCCGCAACCCTTCTGCCCACTTCCCCCGTACCGTCCTTAATCACTTCAAAGCTGCTGCGGGTTTCCACCGTCATTTCATTGCCTTTTTGCAGATGCCGGAGACTTTCCTCCAACTTATCATTCATATGTTCCGACTCGTTCTGTATCTTTTGGATCATGGCGCCGATTTCTTTTGCCGCGCCCTGGGAATCGTCCGCCAGCTTCCTGATTTCATCCGCAACCACGGCAAAACCCTTTCCTGCCTCCCCCGCCCTTGCGGCTTCAATGGACGCATTCAGCGACAGCAGATTCGTTTGGACCGCGATATCCGTAATCGCATTCAGGGCTTCCGTCATCCGTTTGGTATTTTCATTGAACTTGACAAACACCCGCGTTACTTCCTAGATGGAATCATTGATTACCCCAAGCTGGTCCGTATAAGCGATGAGTTTATCCATCCCGTTGCCTGCATTAATCCGTGTCTCCTCCGAATTTTCATGGATTTTCTCCGCATTCTCGATAATGACGCCGGACACCTTTTCCATTTCCTGTATCTGCTCCGCGATTTTCGACACTTCGTCCTGCTGTTTTTTCAGCCTAAACAGCATACCGCCCACGGCTTCCGCTATTTGGGCGCTTCCCTTGGAATTTTCCTCGATACTGATGTTTACCGTGGAAGTCGCCATCTTCAGTTCCGCCACCGACCCGGACAGATCTCCGGCCGCAATAACCGTTATTTTCTTCTTTAACTCCTTAATGGGCCTCGTAATGCTCCTGGACACCACCACTGCCAAAAATACCGCCACGAAAATGGATACCGTGATGACCGCCACCAGCGCCGAAAACAGTTTTTGGGAGTTTTGGCGTATCGTCTCCTGCAAAGCCTCGCTCCTGCCGATTTCATAAGTCAGCAGGTTATCCGCATTGGTGGTCAGAAACGACGTGGAGACATCCAGCCGCGCCGCCTGCTCCGATGCCGCCGAGGAATAATCCTCTCCGCAGATTCCGGTGATTTCCTCATACAGCTTAACGAATTTATCCACTTCATTGGCAAGGCTCGCCAACTAGTTCCTGTTTTGGTTATATTCCGGCTCATCCCCGATGTTGACGCCGATATCCACGATATACTGTTTCATGGTTTCCACGATTTCCGGATGTCCGCTGCCCGCTACGTTCCCGCCTGCCGCACACATATTCACCACGGTCCGTGCCACTTTGATGCTGTTGGTCTTGATATATGTAATCTTACTGATATTTTCCAGCACATGCTCGTATTCGGCATTGTATTCCATGAATTTGTTCGTTGCAAATATAAGAATCCCTGACAGTAAAACCACGATTCCGAAAATCAGGCTGTTAATTTTGGCGCGTATCCCCAAACCGCTTTTTTTCTTTTCCATTTTTCCTCCCGTTTTCTTCTCCATTCCCGTCAATCCCGTCAACGAATCTGCCATTACCGAATCACGCTCCTTCCAACTCTATTCCGCGTTCCACACATCTGTTGTTCGTACAATTCCGTGTACAAATTTCCAATAGATACTATATTTTGGGTTTCATCCCTCCCGGGCATACTATATATTTTATACAATATATTTTGGTATTTTCTTCTTTTTTTATATTGTTTGCCGGTTTTTCCGTTTTTGACAAATAATTATTTATATAGTATGCCATTTGCCTCCCCTTATCAATGCCCATCTTGCGAAACCTGCACAATCTCGTACATCTTTTACAACTTGTATGTGTACAAGTTGTTTCTGTTTGATTTTTGCAGAAGTTTGTTTTCTGTTTTTTCCATTTTCTTTTTCCGTTCTCCTTTTTCCGTTCTCATTTTTTCCTTTCCCGTTTCATATATATATTGCAAGAAACAGCAACAGGTAATCCCATTGAAGAAAATAACATTCCAGACACTTTCCCAAAGGCGCAAAGCCGCCCTATGTGCCGCTTTGTCTTTTCTCATCCTCTCCGGCGCCGTTTTCCTGTTTGCCGGAAAGGAAAACCGGGCATTCCGGGGTTTTTGTGATGAATTTTTCGTCTCGGAACTTGCCGGAAATACCTTAAACATGCATTATACCATTGCCAATCCTTCCCACTACGGGCTGGATTCCTACACCCCCGTTCTTCCCGCATATTCGCGGGAACGGCTTACGGAATCCAAAGAAGAACTGGATTCTTCCCTGCGTTTTTTGTGCGGTTTAAACGCAGCAAAATTAAGCGAAGCGGATTCCTACACCTACCGGCTGCTGCTGCCGTATCTGGAAAACGAGGCGCAGGGAATGGATTTATATTATTATTCCAATCCCCTCTCCCCGTCTTCCGGTACGCAGTCACAGCTTCCCATCCTGTTGGCGGAATATACGTTCCGCAGCAGACGGGATGTAGAGGATTACCTCGCCCTGTTGGACCAGACCGATACCTATTTTGAAGGAATTGCCGGTTATTTAAGGGACCAGGCTGCCGAAGGGCTTTTCATGCCCGATTATTCGGTAGATAAAGTCATAGACCAGTGCGATACCATTATGGACCCCGCAATGCTGGAAGCGGAAACCCATTTCCTGAACACGACTTTTAAGGAACGGCTGGACGGTTTGGTGGAAGAAGGTATCCTTACGGAAGACGAAAAAGCCGGCTACATGTCGGAAAATTCACGTCTGCTTACTACGGTTATGCTCCCCGCCTACCAGAAACTGGGAGATGAGCTTCTTTTGCTTAAAGGAAGCGGCAGCAACGGGAACGGCCTTGCCCATTACCCCGACGGCAGGGAATACTATCTGTATCTGCTCCGTTCCAGCACCGGCTCCTACCGGGACATCCGGGAGATAAAAACAATGCTTTTCCGGGATTTCAACAGCAACCTGGAAGCGCTTTCCGCCCTGTTGCAGGCAAACCCTTCGCTTGTTTCCCTGCCGGATTCCTCCCCTGATGCCTTTGCTTTTAACAAACCGGCGGATATGCTGAAAAATCTCCAGCAAATGATGACCAGGGATTATCCTGCGCTCAACGAGGTCACACAGGGGGAAATGCCCGTCTGTACGGTAAAATCCATTTCCAAGAACCTGGAAGAATACTGCAGCCCCGCTTTTTACCTTACGCCGCCCCTGGACGACATCCACGAAAACGTCATTTACATTAACCAAAAGAACAATCCCGAAGGCGTGGAACTCTACACCACCCTTGCCCACGAAGGTTACCCCGGTCATCTGTACCAAACCGTCTACAAACAGCTTTACTCCCAAAAAACACAGGAAAATCCGGTGCGTTCCCTGCTCAACTACGGCGGCTACGTGGAAGGCTGGGCGATGTATGTGGAATTGGAAGCCTACGGTTATGCCAAAGATCTGATGAAAGACAAGATGCCGCAAGCGGAAACCCTGTACGAGATTTATAAACTGGACCGCCAAATCCAGCTCGGCCTGTATTCCCTCGTGGACATCGCCGTCCATTATGAAGGTGCAGACTACGGGCAGGTACACAAGATGCTTGCCTCCGTCGGCATCACCACTCCTGCCACGACCCGTTCCATTTACGAATATATCGTGGAGGAACCGACGACCTATTTAAAATATTACCTTGGGTATCTGGAAATCTTAAACCTGAAAAAGGAAGCAAAAGAACTTTGGGGGAATGCTTACAGCGAATACCGGTTCCATAAATTCTATCTGGAAAACGGACCTGCGGATTTTACGAATTTAGGGCGGCAGTTAAGAAAGGCGGCCGTACCGTCTTAGGAGGTTTTTTCCTTTTTGAAAAACTGGTCAATATTCCTTTTTATGGATTCTGGCGGCAGCGATTTGGATAAATACCCCTCCGGTTTGAGTGCCAGCACCTTCCGGACACTCTCCCTGTCCACCCTGTTTGTCAGGAAAATGACCGGAATATCCGCAAATTCCTTCTCCGAACGGATCATTTCCAGCACCTGGTTCCCGTTGCAGACCGGCATCTCATAGTCCAACAAAATCAGGTCTGGCCGGTCAAGGGTAATGCCCCGTATGGTGGACAGTCCGGACTTTGCCGTTACCACCTCGTAGTCGCCGCAAAGCAGTTCCTGCATCATCCGCAGGATGAAATCCGAATCATCCACTACCAGCAGCTTCTTTTTCCGGCCGACCGTGCCTTCCCCTTGCTCCCCGCCATGCAGGTATTTCTCCGCTTCCGCCATGGCATTCTCCGTAATCGCCATGGCCCCGTCTCCCTCCGGAAGCGTATCAGCCGCCATACAATAGGCAAAATAACCTTTTCCGGTATCAAACAAGAGACTGAACTGCGGACTCCGCTTCTCAAACACCCTGTGGAACTGCTCATAGGTCAGCCGCTGTTCTTCCGCCGTTTCCGACCACCCAAAAGAAGGGAAATGCCCTTTTACACGCTCCACAAACTGTCTCACAACATACTCCTCCACATGCATCCGCATAATTCCCACCGCTGCAGAAGGAATATCCATTACGCTTCCAATCATGCCGGAAATCAGTTTTTCCTCAAAAACAAGGAAAAACTCCCACCGTTTGTTTTCCTTGCTACGGTAAATCAGACGGTAATAAACCCCTTCCCCGAATTTCTCACCGCCATAGCAGCCGCTGATGAGTTTGGCATCCATCCGGAACATGGTATGCAACAGCCCTGCGATTGTCTGTCCCATAACCGCCTGTTCTTCTTCCGGTAAAAGGTTTTCCCACTGCTTTATGCTCTCCCCGCTCACAATTGCATGATCTTCCACCAATGTATGTCCAATCAGCCATCCGGCGCAAACACCGATGAAATGGTCAACGGAATCCTCTGCGTATTTTTTCTTCCCCAGTTCTTTTTCCAACGCCGGAAGCGTTCTTTCCCGGAAATCTTTATGAATGCGTTTGTGTGCCTCCAGCCCGGCATAGCCATTGGATTCCATATATGCTTCTTCATCCGCAAAATGTCGGAGCGCATGTTCCCGGAAAAACTTCACCGCCTCACGGCAGCTCCACCGGCTTTTTTCATCCTGTTGCCTGAAATCAAAAAGTTTATTAAGAATGCCGAACAGTTTTCTATGTTCCTTATCGATGATATCCACCCCGATATTATACTGCTCGTTCCATATTAATTGGTTTCCCATGTGTTTTTCTCCTTTCTTCTATATCTTATTCCGCTTACACCATATTTTCCCCTATTTATTTACTTTTTTCTCCAATTTTTTTTGCGCGGAAAAATCCCCAAAAATACTGCTGCAGAAAATTGGAAGGGAAAACTTCCCCTGCTCTGTATGCCTCATGTGCCGCCTTAACGGCATACTTCCGCTGCATGGGGCTTGTACATGGGAAAAGCCGCATAAACGTATTGTTTCTGCGGCTTTCCATATTCCCATATTTTTTGTTTATTACTCCATTTTTTCCTCTAATTTCGCAATAATTTTCCTCACGCATCCGTCCTCAAACGGGCTTTCCAATCCCACTTCCTTCAACATATCCGTATAGAACCCCGATGCGGACAGGCGGCACAATTTCAGGTAGCTCTGCCATGCCTTAGCATAATCTTCGTCCATCATCACTTTATACTGGAAAGCACAGGTCTGCGCAAGGCAGTAATCGATGTAATAGAACGGATAGCGGTAAATGTGGTGCTGTCTCTGCCAGTATCCTCCTTTTCCGAAAAACGGATCATCTTCAAAATCCATGTGCGGACGGTATATTTTTTCCAGTTTCATCCATTCCTGACGTCTTTCTTCCGGCGTCAGTTCCGGATTGGCATATACAACGTGCTGGAATTCATCCACCATACAGCCGTAAGGAATAAACGCGGCCGCATCTTCCAGATGCATGGCCTTATAATCCCCTGCCCGGTCACCGAAAAACAACCCAATCCATTTTCCCGCGAAAAATTCCATGGACATGGAATGGATTTCCGCCGTTTCCATGGTAATATCCCAATGTTCCTGTATCGGGTCCTGTGCCGACAGGTATCCCTGGAACGCATGTCCGCATTCATGGGTAATGACATCCACGTCACCGCTGGTGCCGTTAAAATTGGCAAAGATAAACGGCGCACCGTATTCCGGCAGCGAGGTCATATAGCCGCCCGCCTTTTTCGTCTTCCTGCCCAACACGTCAAACAGCTCATTTTCCATCATAAAGTCAAAAAATTCCTTTGTCTCCGCAGACATCTCCGAATACATTTTCTGGCCGGAACGGACAATTTCCTCCGGTGTGCCAATCGGTTTCGGATTCCCGTCAAGGAAATACACGCCGGTATCGATGTAGGACAGTTTATCCACGCCCAGCCTTTGGCGTCTTCTCTCATGGAGTTTCTCCGCAAACGGGACAAAATAATCCTTCACCTGGTTCCGGTAGTTCTCCACCATATCCTTGTCATAGCAGTTGCGGTTCATCCGGTAATAACCGAGTTCAATATAATTTTCATATCCCATCTGCCTTGCCTGTTCCGTACGGTTTTTCACCAGTCCGTCATATATTTCATCCAGTTCTTCCGCATGTGACAGGAAAAACGCACTGTATTTTCCGTAGGCTTTCTTTCTGACACTTCTGTCATTGCTTGTCAGGTACGGCCGCAACAGGGACAGGTTTAAGGTTTCCCCTTCCCACTCAATCTTCGCCCCCGCAATAATCTTGTCATACCTGGTAATCAGTGCATTTTCTTCCTGCATCAGCGGAATCAGCTTTTCGTCAAAGGATTTTAATTCCAGCTCCATGCTTTTAAACGCCACTTTACCGATTTTTCCTTCCAGGTATTCCCGGTACGGGGAATCGTAAACGGCACGTTTGTATTCCACGATCAAATTCGCCAGCTTCGGTTCCATCTCGTCGTAATATTCTTTTTCCTTCCCGTAAAATTCATCCTCCGTATTAATGTCAAACCGGATTTGGGCAATCGTCATCATTGTGGTGGTCCGGTTACTCAGCGCATAATATTTTTTATGCACTTCAAACTGCTCCTCCCCGCTTTTTGCCGCCTTAAACTCGTCCATTAACGCCCGGTATTCCTTCTCCACCTCCTCATACACTACCCTTTGGTAAGGTAAATCCTTGAATTTCTTCATTTCAGCCATTTCAAATTCCCATTCCTTTCCTCAATTGATTCCAACCCTAAGAGCCTCTTCTTTTTTCCGTAAAGAAATCATTCAGGTTTCCAAGCGCTTTCTCCAAGGCATGTTTTTCGCCGTCGCTTAAACGCGCCACAACCGCTTCAATCATCTCCTCATGGAATTTTTGGTGGTGAATATAAGCCTTTTCCCCCTTTTCCGATAAGGACACCAAAACAACACGCCTGTCTTCTTCGCTCCGCGACCGTTCCACAAGCCCCTTCTTCACCAAACTGTTCACCGATATGGTTAGGGTTCCCGTAGTTACTCCCAGCGTTTTGGCAACTGCCGTCATATTCCTCGGACAGTCCATGCCAATGGCTTCGATGACATGCATGTCATTTGTTGTAACATCCTTATATTCTTCCGTTTTCATCGCCTGTTCCTCGATATTGTTAACATTCCGGAACAGCTTCACCAATACCTCATTCAGTCTCTGCTTGATTTCCACGGTACCACACTCCGTAATTCGCTTTTCCTTTCACCTGTTATATTGTCTCTTATACGGAATAGTATACCACGATATTTCTTTGATGGTCAAACTATTTTAGGGAAGCGGACGCATGGGAGGGATTTATTTGCGGGGCGGCCACAGCGGGATTGCCTGTCCCTGTTTTCCGTGCACTTTTTCCGGCGGGTTTTTCTATGTATGGTTAGTTAGGCTAAACGGTTACTCCTTTTCGTCACTATATTCTTTTATGGTAATACCCAGCAGTTCTTCCAGCATTTCCACGGTAATGGAATCCGGCGCTTTGCTTTTTACCGTGTCCTCCGCGTCTTCCCTGTCTTCCCGTTCTTCCTCATCGGCCTCCACGCGCTCTTTCATGGCGTCAATGGAACGGTCTACCCTGCGCATCATCCGGTCCCACTGTTTATAAGTAAAGGAAGCGGCGCCCGTGGGAATGGAAGGCTCCGTCTCGCCCCGCCGGACTTTTTCCACGATTTCCTCTTTCCGCCGTGCAATCGCATCCATCCATTCGCTTACCCGGTTCTCCGGTTCCTCTGCCGCTTTTTCCGTCCGGTAATCACGGTATTCGGTTCCGTAACCGTATGTACTATCTGGAATCACGCCCATTTTTTTCTTCCTCCCGTCTTCCCGCCAGTTGCTCCACCACCGGCTCATACCATGCCCCAAGTCCTTTGGACTGCGCTTTTTTCTCTCCAAGCAGCAGTTCGAGCTGCCATTCCTTTAGTTCAAAAATACCTTCTTCTTTCCCTTCCAGCCCATAGCCGTTAAAACCGCCCGCATTTCCGTTTTCCCTTGCCGCCTTTTGGGCCTCCTCATCGCTGTCCGCATATTCCTGTTCGTTGCTTTTGCCGATGCCGTCCTCCATCTCGTCGATTTCCTTCTGCATCTCCTGCACTTTGGCATCCATCTTCAAGGCACGCAGAATCCGGTTGATGTCCTCCGGGGAAAACATGCCGATGGCGCGTCCCAAGTCGCCGATGTTATTCCGGTTGACCATCAGGCATCCCCCTTCGGAGAGCGGGATACGGATAACGTCCTTCAAATTGCTGACGTTTCCAAGGCACAGCCAGTTTTTTTCCTTATCCACGGTGAAAATCACCCCGTTATACTCTATGATGCCGTTTTCATCCGCAAGGTAAGAATAAGGTCCCCCTTCCCCTTTTTTCGGTAAGCCGAAGTGGTAATTTTCCATATCTTCCTTAATCTCCTCCGTGCTCATGCCGAATTCATCCTGCATAAAATCACGCAGGGCACCCCGGCGCCATGCCGCCTCGCGCTCCCATACCTTGCTTCCTTCGGCAAACGCCCCTTCCACGTTAAGCTGGCCGTCCGCTGCCGTAAACCTGGTTCCGTTCACCACAAATTCTCTGCCAAGATCGATTCCCGTCTGTGCCACAAGCTCCATGACATCCTGCGTGGTTTCTTCCCCCAACGCCGTAACGGAAAGGGCAAAGCAGCCCCGGTTCGCCGTTTTTACAAATTCGTTCATGGCATCCGCCATCCGTTCGGCGTATACGTCGTCTTCCGTACTTCCCTTTCCCATGGAATCCCCCGACACGCGGACACCATCCTTCCCAACTACAATCCGGTATCCGTTTTTCAGGGTAAATACATCCCCCGGCACGATGGTTGCGCAATTGCCGGAAGCATCATAGGGGCTTTTTTCGGGAAACAGGTAATCCCAGGTACCGTCAAAGGTTCCCGGCAGGCAAAAGGATGCCATCTGACGGAAAACCTCCTGTTTCCCCACGCAAACCACTGCCTCCAGTTCATTTTCCTTCACATAAGTAATCTCGTATACGCCCTCCTGTCCTTCCGCCTGCTCATAACGGTCCCACCGGTTCCCCGTTTCCTCCTGCATACGGAAAAACGTCTCCAGCAGGCATTTCTGCTGTTTCTCAAAGTCCGCCAAATGCACCGGGGTATCGCTCCCGTTCATGCTTTCCGCAATGGATTCCCCTCCTTTATCCTTGGATGTTAACGTATTCGTAAGCGCATTGTAATAATAAGTCTGTGTGTACCCGATTCCACTGATTACCATTATATTCCCTCCCCGTCATGCACGACCGCATAAGCAATTCTCTCCATTGCGCTGCGGCTGTCTCTTTGCAGCCCTGCTCCTTCAAACAGGCAGGCGCTAAACCTTCCTTCTTCATCCTTCATTTCCACGTAGATGCCTCCCCCCGATCCGCCTTCCAGCTTCGCTTTCAGCGTATAGCCTTCCAGCACATTGATTTCCACTTTGTCACACTCCCCGTAAGAAATCCGCCGCACCTCTACCTCCTTTACCGCAGGACGTTCCCCTGTCCGCCCCGCACCGGAAACGCAGCCCTCCGCTTTGCCAATCCCCTGTTCCGCATGGGAAACGACGCTGCCGCCCCTTCCGGCAATGTCCGCATACCATCCCTTCTCGGCACCCGCTTTGACATTTCCGTTTACCGTCCGACTTTCCTTTTCCATTTCCTCCCGGTTTTCCGTTCCCACTCCCGATTCCATGTGGCCCGTGCGTTTCAAATGCTCCGCACGCTCCATATGCATGCTTTTCTGCAGGCTCTCCTGGAAGCTCTCCTCTACCGGCTTATTCCTGTCGCCTCTCCCTTGGGATTCCGCCTGCTCCTTCTGCTTCGCCCTTGTGACGGCATTGCCTGCCGCATCCCCGGCGCCGTTTGCATTGGTTATGTTTTTACCGAATTTATGAATCTGCATCCCTGCCACCTTCTTTCAAACCTTCGGAACGGTAAATAAGTAATCTTTACGGTTCCTTATTCTTAAATCCATCCTTGTTTTTAAGATTTTCCGCCTGCCCTTTTTCTTCCCCGCCAAACAGCAGCCGGTCCTTAAGCATCTGCCTGCCGCGCCGCAGTCTCGTCTTCACCGTTCCTTCTTCCAATTCCATAATCTGTGCGATTTCCTGTACGGAATAATCCTCATAATAGAACAGGTACAGAGGATTACGGTATGCCGCCGCCAACCCCATTACATGCCACAGCATTTCATCCTCATTCCCATCGGGAAGAATATGCCCATAAGACGACGCATAACGGTACGGCAGGGCAAAATGCTTCATCTCGCTTTCCGGCACTTCGTCAAACCCTACCGTCCGGGAAACCCATGCGCTTTTCTGGATATCCCGGCAGATATTGATTGCCACACGGATAAACCAATTTTTTTCATGGTTTTCATCGGCAAACGCGGGTTTCGTTTTCAGATAGCGGCAAAAGGTCTCCTGCACCACGTCCTCGGCATCCGATTTGTTTTTCATGTTGGAAAAAGCGACCCGGTATAAGAGGTCTTTATACTTTGCAAACGGTTCCTCCTTTTCCTTTTCCTCACTTATCCGCATATCACGAACCATGCCCTCCCATCATTCCGGGATCCCCCTCCGGTTTCCACCTGCTGTATGCCGCAGAATCCCTTATATAAATAATACGATTGCCCCGCAGGAAAAGTTTCAAAATTACATGACCCGATTTAATTCGGAAGCAGACCATCCTCCGGATACCGGTTTACCGCATATTCCAAAAATCCCCCGATTGCCTGCTGCTTCTCCGTTTCCCCCATATCCACGCCATACTCCGCCGCTTCCGCATCTTCCCCAATCGGAAAACGCACATAATCAAACTGTATCTCATCAAACCCGGCTTCCACCGACGTTTCCGCCACTTTCGTCAAATATTCCCATACTTCCTCCCGGTAAGGATTTACCCATGCCATCCCGCCGCCGTCCGTAACCGGCGTGCCGTCCGCTTTTTTTAAGGCAAGCTCCGGTTTTCCGGCGGCAAGGCAGGGATCCTTAAAACAGACGATACGGGCAATAGTATAAATCCCGTGTTCCTCCAATGTCCGCATAAAGCTCCCGATATCCCCGATATACGGCGTACACGCCCCCAATGAGCGGGCGCTCTCCAAATCCATCTGCCATGAAATCTTCCCTTCGTCATTCTTTACGTCTATGACCATGGTATTTAATTCCGTTCCGTCCACAAGCTCCAAAAGTTCTTGGAACGCTTCATTGCCCGCCATCGGCCCCGTCACGTAAATCCCCTTTACTTTTATGTCTCCGGTTCTCCTGCCGTCCGGTCCGGCGGCGTCTGCCAAACCGCCTGCCGCCGCATCTTCCTCCCCGTTTCCTGTATCCTCCGCTTCCCGCACCTTCTCCTCCGCGTCTTCCAAATTGGTCAGCACGTCCTGCGACCATGCTTCCACGCTTTCCCCCTCATGGTTTCGCGCAATCGTTAAAATCCCCCATCCTGCCAGCGCGAAAAGCATTACGGCTGCCATCACGCACAGTGGCAGGACTGCTTTCCGGTATTTCCTCCGTTTGCCCCACTTGGGGTTATCGACATATTTTAAAATATATTTTTGGTTTCCTTTTCTTTTGGATTTCCTTCCGCATTTCCTCCCGGAGTACCCGCCGTAATTTTTTCCAAACATACCGTGTCCCTCTCCCTTTTCTGCATACCGTTTATACTTTTCCATTATACTGCATTGATTGCTTTTTCACAATTTAAAATATAAAGGCATTGCGGAAACCGTATAACGGTTTGGCCTGAAAGGTTAGTCCGCTACGGGAATCCAAATTTCACTGACATAGTCACGGGAAGTATTATCCCCCGGTAAATAATTTTCAATCTCATAATCGGGTATCAATGCATAATCCGTTCCCGGAAGCCACTCACGGTAAATATCCTCCCATGTCTTCTGAATCGCATCCGGTGTCGGTCCTACACATTTAAAAATGGCCCATGTATAAGCTGGGATGTGGATGACGCGGAAACCTTCCGGTATTTCTTTTACGTCATCGGCATCGCATCCGATTCCATACATAAATTCCCCGCCGCCTTCTTTTTCCTGGGCACAAATGCCTAAATATCCGGGCGCTTTTTTGTACATTTCCTTTTGGTAATATTCTTCCCAAAACGCGGGAATCCCTTTTTCACTGCTTTCATCCGTAAATATTTTTGCATATACAAGCAAACGGAATTCTTCTTTTTTCTCAATGCGGTAATCCATTACCGTACCTCCTTCCAACGATATTTTAACGACAAGTTTGTTAAAGGATTTCAGTTCATTTCCTTTTTTGACCTGACTGGGGGCAATCCCATGAAATCTGGTAAATGCTTTCGCAAAACTTTCCGGTGAGTGATAGCCATACTTATATGCAACATCAATCACTTTTGTATCCCGCCTTGTTAATTCTTCACCGGCTAAGGACAATCTTCTTTTTCTAAGATATTCTCCCACAGCCATGCCCGTTAAAAGGTGAAACATTCTTTGGAAATGAAACACGGAAATATGTACATATCCGGCAACATCTTCACAATGTATGTCTTCCGTTAAATGTTCTTCCATGTATTCTATTGCCTTATTCATCGATTGTACCCATTCCATACATTGCCTCCTCTCCTCAATTTATTTTATCCGTTTACCGGTAAAAAAACCTGACTTTTCATGCTCCTTTCTGTCCGTTATTATTTATCCCTGCAGACAACAGGGCAATCAGCTACTCCCCGCGCCCCACACGCCGCCTTAACGGCATAATCCTCTGCGCGGCACGGAAGAAGCGCTTTACACCCTTTCCGCCGTCTGTTATGATAAATGCAGGAGCCGTCAAAAAATCGTTCCTTATCAAAATTCATGCAAAATATACCGGAAAGCAGGTAAGCATATGCCAAAGAACAACCGTTTCCTTTATCTTCTGACTGCCATCCTCATCGCCTTTTGCGCCTGCGGCACTGCCGCACGGCAGGAACCCGTTCCCATAATTTTTTACTACGATGCCGACTTTTGGACGATTTATGATTTAAGCCGCACCAGTTTTCCCACACAGGAGCGTTTTGAGGAACTCACCGGCAGTTACATCGCACAAATTGAAGAACGGCTGGGACTCACCGGCTGGCTGCAGGAAATCAATCCAAACACGGATACCCTCGTATTCCACCTGAATATCCAAGGGGAAAAATCCAGCACGGCGTTTCTGCCCAATGTGCCGGAAAACGAGGCGGCGATTACATGAATGACGAAATAGGCGCAACCGGCTTTTGCAAGGAACTCGGTTGGGATATCCAGGAATTTTACAAAATCATCCCGGAAGAATATGCCCGCACCCGCCAAATGTCCGAAGCGGAACTTGTGGAAATCATTGGTTTCATCGGAACAGAGGGAATCGGTTACCCCTATGCCAAATACGACACTTCGAAAGCCCTAAACAGTCCGAAATCCACCCTTTGGTACGAATACAGCGCTTCTTTTGTCCGATATTTAATGGAGCAATACGAAACGGAACAGGTCGTCAATCTTATCCGCATGGGTGAAGACGAATCCGCCTACACGGAATACCTCGGCAAATCCCTGGAGGATTTAAAAAAAGATTGGCTTTCCTATATGGAAGCGCTGGAACCCGTCCACGACTTTCAGGATTTCGAACACGCAATCCAAGAATTTTATGCCAAAAACCCATAAGGAAATCCGGGGAAAATTCCCCAAAGGATCACCCGTGCTTCCCGTTCATCTCCTCCACAAACTCCCTGCTTTTTGCCGTCATTTCCACCCACGCCGGACGGAACCCGCTTTTCACCGCATTGCGCACCGATTTCACGTTTGACCACGCCGCGCAGTAAAAAGGCACCTTTCCCCGCTCCAATATTTCCAAAGCCAAACGGCTGGTCAATGCGCTGGCAATTCCCCGGCGGCGGTATTCCGGCAGCACATCCACCCCAATCTGCCACATACTGTCGCAATCCGCCGACGCCCCGGCAAGTCCCACCAGTTTTCCGTCCCTGTATGCCCCTACGCCAATCACGTCCAACTGCTTCCTGTCCCCGCACAAGGCATTTCCCCATTCCGGCACATATAATCCGGCAAAATCCTCCTGCGAAAGTACACGCATCCCATAAACACAAGGCAATTCCCTAAGCGCATCCAAATCCGGCAGGAAATACTCCGCCATAAAACAAATCCGCAGCCCCCGCTCCTGCAGTGCATCATTCAGGACATGCATATTCGGCGTTTCAAAACAGTGCTCCATGGAATAACGTCCGATATAATCCCCGACGACTCCCATCCATTCCTCCGCCACAGAAGCCACCACATTATTTCCGTAGCTGACTAATTGGCACGAAAACGGCAGCGTCAAATATTTGCGCGCCTTTTCCTGTTTTCCCGAAATAACTACCACATTCTGCGTTTTCATAAAATCCTGCGGACTGCAATTCAAATCAACCGCAGACTGCCCCATCGCCACTTCCAAGATTTTCCCGTTCGTCCACATCATAACCCATCTTCCTTTCCCTACACATTCTATTTACTTTCTATCGCGGTTTTCCTATCATCAACGTTCTGCATCATATCCGTTTGATTATACCACTATAATATTCCGTTTTCCAATCAAATAGGAGAAAGAGCCGTCTTAGCAGCACACCAACCAAAAAGGGGCATAGCAACCGCTACGCCCCACATTTCCTATATCCCCCTATTTCTGCCCGTAATAAGCATTCTCCCCATGTTTCCTGTAATAATGCTTATCCTGCAATTCCTGCGGCGCCGGAGCCACCTTTGGATGGATCATTTCGCACCTTGCCGCCATCTTCGCCACTTCTTCCAGCACCACCGCATTGTGTACCGCTTCATGGGCATCCTTTCCCCATGTAAAAGGTCCGTGGTTCTTGCAGAGGACTGCCGGAACCGCCTCGTAATCCTTATCCGCAAAATAACCGGCAATCAAAAGCCCCGTGTTCTTCTCATAGGCTCCTTCGATTTCTTCTTTCGTCAGGCATCTCACGCAGGGAATCTCGCCATACATGTAATCGGCATGGGTCGTTCCGTAACAGGGAATCCCCCTGCCTGCCTGTGCCCAGCTCGTCGCCCATGAAGAATGGGTATGGACGATTCCTCCCACCTTCGGAAATGCCTTGTATAATTCCAAATGGGTCGGCGTATCGGAAGAAGGATTGTATTTCCCCTCCACCTTATTGCCCTCCAAATCCATGACCACCATGTCTTCCGGTGTCAGCTTATCGTATTCCACACCGCTTGGCTTAATGACAAACAGGCCTTTTTCCCGGTCAATCCCGCTCACGTTTCCCCATGTAAATGTTACCAATCCGTATTTCGGAAGCAGCATATTCGCTTCGTATACCTGCTTTTTCAGTTCCTCCAACATCCGAATTTCCTCCTAATCTTTTCTGACTTCCTGATAGAATCTGCCACAATTTATTACCACAATCCCTGCCGGACCACCGGCGCCGGCAGGGAAGTTCTTATTTCCGGTCATTAGCCTTTTTGCGCCAATGATTATTTCATATTTTCCACCGCTGCCTGCTCCATCGGGAATCCCGCTTTGTACAGCCTGATAAATTCGTCAAAACCGGCAACATCCGCCGGGTCGGGTTCCATTTTGCTTCCTTTGTTGCCCGCAAATACTTTTCCGTTCAGGTAATCGGAAAGGCTTTCCCCCTCCGCCTTATTCTTCATATAGGAAGCCAATACCGCAATTCCCCATGCGCCGCCTTCCCCTGCCGTTTCCATAACGGATACCGGGGCGTCCATCGCCGCCGCAAGGATGCCCTGACCGACCCCTTTCGTCTTAAACAGCCCGCCGTGCCCGAAGATTTCATCCGCCTGGACTTTTTCTTCCTTAAACAGAATATCCAAACCGATTTTCAGCGCTGCAAGGGAAGAATACAGGTGGGTCCGCATGAAATTCGCCAACGTGAACTTGCAGTCCACTTTACGCGCAAACAAAGGACGCCCTTCCTCAAATCCCGTTACCGGCTCGCCGGAGAAGTAACAGTAAGATACCAGTCCGCCACAGTCTTTATCGCCTTCCAGCGCCTTGTTATACAGCGCGCCGAACAGCTTGTTCATGTCCGCTTCCATGCCCATCGTTACCATGAATTCCTTAAACAGATTCACCCACGCATTTAAATCGGAAGTGCAGTTGTTGCAGTGAACCATGCCCACCAGGCTTCCGTCCGGGGTCGTTACCAAATCGATTTCAGGATATACTTTGGAAAGCTCTTTTTCCAGTACAATCATCGCAAACACGCTGGTACCCGCGGATACGTTACCGGTGCGGACCGCCACGCTGTTCGTCGCCGCCATGCCGGTTCCCGCATCCCCCTCGGGAGGGCATACCGGAATCCCCGCTTTTAACCTGCCGGACACATCCAACAGTTTCACGCCTTCTTCGGTAAGCGTTCCCGCATTTTCGCCGGCAACCAGCACTTTGGGAAGGATATCCTTTAATTTCCACGGATAATTTTCCCCTGCCACCAGTTCGTCAAACTGTGCCAGCATCTTTGCGTTATAATCCTTCGTATCGGTATCAATGGGGAACATACCGGAAGCATCGCCTACGCCAAGTACCTTTTCGCCGGTCAGCTTCCAATGCACATAACCCGCCAATGTGGTGAAGAAATCCACATCCTTTACATGCTCCTCCTTGTTCAGGATTGCCTGACGCAGATGGGCAATGCTCCACCTTTGGGGAATGTTATACCGGAACAGTCCGGTCAGCTCCTCCGCTGCCTGCGCGGTGATGGTATTTCTCCATGTCCGGAACGGAACCAGCAGCTCCCCTGCCTTGTCAAATGCCATGTATCCGTGCATCATTGCGCTGAACCCGATGCTCCCCACCGTTTCCAACGCCACGCCGTACCGGTTCTGCACATCTTCCGCCAGCTTGGTATAGCTGTCCTGAAGCCCTTTCCAAATCATGTCAAGGCTGTAAGTCCATACGTTATTTTCATACCGATTTTCCCATTCATAGCTGCCGGAGGCAATCGGGGAATTGTCTTCCCCGACCAGCACAGCTTTAATCCTTGTGGAACCAAACTCTATGCCCAGCGCCGTCCTGCCGCCCGTTATCATCTCTTTTACTTCCATTGCCATCGTCTTACCTTCGCCTTTCCCGGTCCACCCATCCTTTTATGGTTTCCCGTCTTCCCTGCTTTTGCCCTTATGGGCATTCCGTTTATCCGCTTACCAATCCGCCGCTTCCTTCCGTTTAACGGAACGCAATTTCATTCCATCTCAATTCGTTCTTAAAGTTCCGAATGGTTGTATCCTGATCAATCACGACGCTTTCAATGCCCATGGCAGCCGCCCAGTCCACCATCTGGTCCACGCTTAAGTCATAGGAAAATGCCGTATGGTGTGCGCCGCCCGCCAGAATCCATGCTTCCGCACCAATCTTAAGGTTAGGCTGCGGTGTCCAGAATGCCGTGGCTACCGGCAGTTTCGGCATCGGTTTTTCCACCTTCTTGCAGTCTACGGCATTGATAATCAGACGGAACCTGTTGCCCAAATCAATCAGGGAGGTTGCTACCGCGGGACCCGTCTTGGAAGTAAATACCAAACGTGCCGGATCTTCCCTGTCGCCCATGGAAAGCGGATTAACCTTGATTCCGATTTTGCCGTCCGCAACCGTGGGGCATACCTCCAACATATGTGCCTGCAGGATACCTTCTTTTCCGGGTACCAGATTATAGGTATAGTCTTCCATAAAGGAAGTTCCCTTCGCATCCTTCATACCGGATGTCATAATCTTCATCAGGCGCACCATTGCTGCGGTTTTCCAGTCTCCTTCCCCGCCGAAACCGTAGCCTTTTTCCATCAGCCTTTGGATGGCAAGTCCGGGAAGCTGCTGCAAAGCGCCCAAATCACCGAAATGGGTAACGATTGCCTGGTAATTTTTCTCCTCCAGGAACCTCTCGAAACCGATTTCAATGCCTGCCTGAACCGCCACATGTTTTTTAAACTCCGCTTCGTCCCTGCCTTCCAGGATAATATCATATTTGGAATAGTATTCATCCACCAACGCGTTGATATCGCCCTCTGCCACATCCTTTACGTATTCCGCAATTTCATTCACCGGATATGCATCGATTTCCCAGCCAAACTTAATCTGCGCCTCTACTTTATCCCCTTCCGTCACCGCCACGTTACGCATATTGTCCGCAATACGGCATACGCGAATATGGGAGGATTCCATGATGCCGATGGCAGTCCTCATCCAGTCGGCGATTTTCTGCTGTACTTCTTTGTCGTTCCAGTGTCCGACCACGATTTTCCTCTCGATGCCCATACGGCTGACGATATGTCCGTATTCCCTGTCGCCGTGTGCAGACTGGTTCTCATTCATGAAATCCATGTCGATGGTATCGTAGGGAATTTCCTCATTAAACTGTGTATGTAAATGCATCAGGGGTTTCCGGTATTCCTGTAGTCCCAGAATCCAGGACTTTGCGGGGGAAAACGTATGCATCCATGTAATCACGCCTGCACATTCCCCATCCGCATTTGCCTCGTTAAATGTCTTCCTGATTAATTCATTGGTAATCAGCGTAGGTTTCCAAACCACTTCAAAAGGCAGAAGCCCGCACTTATTCAGGTTTTCCACGATAATTTTGGAATGCTCCGCTACATTTGCAAGACATTCGTCCCCGTATAAATCCTGAGAACCCGTGCAAAACCAAAATTTGTAATTCTTTCCTGTTTTCATTTTTACCATCCTCCTATACATTCCTTCGTTTTTTGCTGCTGTTTCCTGTTTTTTGTTGCTATATGAACCGGCAAGCCGTTTCAAATCCGCCCACTTCCATCCCTGCCAGGGTTTTCTATACAACTTTTCATAAAGTTGTATCTTTTTATTATAAGTTGTATTATTTTGAACTATGTCAAATATTTTAGTTGTCTGCTTGATATGTACTGTTTTTTATACTATATGCCGAAAAAGGCTTGGGTTTTATATTTCTTTCTAAACATAATAATATAATTTGCAGTCCAACTTGTCAATATTTGCTTATCAAAAATATAATACAAATAAAAAATAGTTGTACCATCTAAAAATAGTACAACTATTCTTCCTCCATCATGCCGTCCAAATATCCCCTGTCCCATAGCAGGATTTTCAGTTTCTTCGCCGCCTGCACCGCCGGAGCCGTAAAATACTGGTTGGTCATCACGGCGCCAACCATACAATCATAATAATCCCTGCCCGCATATGCTTCCTGTACCGCTTTCACCCCTACTGCTTCACCATAACACTTGCACTGGACGGCATAAGTAACCCCTTCCTTTTCCGCAAGAATGTCCACACCGTAATCCCCGCTTCCTTTTGTGACAGATACCTCAACAAATCCCCGCTTTTTTAACAAATCCGCACAAAAATATTCAAATTCATGTCCTTCCATCCCGTCCATGTCATCCGCTTTCCCGTTCCCCCGCCGGATTAAGCGGAAAAGTACAAACGACAGCGCGGCGAACAGCAGCACCAGCGCGGCCGCAACCACCCATTTTTGTTCCGGCATCTTTTGCGCCCCCTTTCCCTGACCGTTCCTGATACAAATATAAAAAAAAATTTAAGAATTTTATATTAATTTCCAGTTGCACACCTTACTTGAGTAGTATAAAATAGAGGTACGCTCTAAACATTACATTTATAATAAGAAGAAACACCACCATATAAAACGAGCAGGAGGCATTCTATTATGTTTGATTTTAAATTTGACTGGTGTAAAGAAATGGAATGTGGCATCCAGATCATCGATGAACAGCACCAGGAGTTATTCCGCATCATCAGGGAAATCGAACAGCTCATTATGAGCGACTGCAAACACGCTACCCCAAAACAATTATTGGAAATTGTCTGTGAACTACGGGAATACATCAACTACCACTTTTATACGGAAGAAAACCTGATGGCAAGGTACCAGTACCCAAAACTCGCCATCCATATGGCAGACCATATCGATTTAAAGGAATATATCCTGAAATTTGATTTGCCGTCTCTCGCCAAAGATCCGAAAAACGTCCTTATCGGTTTGAAAGAGCATATGCAGGACTACCTTTTTAACCACATTTTGCAGGAAGACCGGAATTTATGTCTTTACCTTGCCCCATATGCCGAAACCGGTGTCTTAATCGCACAGTCAATCTCTTAACGGCTTCCCCTGCGGGAAGCCGTTATTACATCTGAACATATCCCTTTGCTTCCGCCGCCTACAATTTCAGATTCCGGTAGCGGTTAAAGCAGGCAAAAATCTCCTGACGTCTCGGAAGCGCCAGCCCTGCCGGCAGATAACTGCCCGGAACGATGCTGGCAAGCCCTTTCTTCCCAATCAGGTCCATCAGATTGTCCACCACTTTCTGCATCGTATCCCTGCCATTAAACAGGTTGCTTTCCGCATAGGCAAGCAGGTAGCCCAGTGTCATCACCTGTTCGCTGTCTGCAATCTGCTCCACATAGCGCAAATCCACGGTTTCTTTATTAAGGCTGACCGCTTCTTTCCCCATGCCTTTGATTTTCATGCGGTCGCCGCCGCTTCTTTCGCTCCCGCCGTGTCCGCCACGGTAACCGCCGCGCCGTGCGCCGTCCCGTCCGCCGCCGCCAAAGCCGGCAGCCGCAGGCGCGCGCCGGTAATCGGGACCTGACGGCTCGTTGTCCGGTAAAAGCAGCACCGGATATTTCGCGGCTTCCTCTTTTGCCAGCGCCGTGATTTCCTGCGGCACGTAATTATCCATCTGCACAATCTGGTCCGCGATATGGAAATACGCACCCGAACTGCCCGCAACAATGACACAGGATATTCCCCTCTTTTCATATAAATACCTCGCCCTTTCGATAAAAGGCGTAATCGGCTCCTTATCCCTGTGCACCACCCGCTGCATCAATTCATCCCGCACCATGAAATTGGTGGCACAGGTATCCTCGTCGATGAGCAGGAGGGAAGAACCGCTCTCCATGGCCTCTATTACGTTCGCTGCCTGCGAAGTACTGCCGCTGGCGTCTTCGGTATAAAAGCTGCCCGTCTGTTTTCCGTTTGGAAGGTTATTCACGAACATGGAAATATCGTCCTTCTTTACGCACCTTCCGTCCTCCGCACGGATTTTCACCGCATCCGGTGCCGTAATGACATACTCCCTGCCGTCCCCCGCAATATGGTCATACACACCAAGCTCCAAAGCCTTCAGCAGCGTAGACTTCCCGTGATAGCCGCCGCCCACAATCAGCGTAATTCCCTTGCGGATTCCCATTCCCTTCACCAAACCCTTATGGGGTAGATTCATTTCCACTTCCATGGATTTGGGGGAAGCAAAGCGCACGCTGTCTTTCATGGGCCTGTCCGAAACCCCGGACTCCCGCGGCAGCACCGCCCCGTTGGCAACAAACGCTACCAATCCCCGTTCCTCCAGGGCATCCCGGATGTATTTCCTGTCATCCGCCAAAAACATGGTTTTTTCCACTTCCCCGCGGTCCAGCCTTTTGTAAAAAAGCACATCCTGTACGCACTTTGGAAGAAAATCAAATAATATCCTGATTAACTCCGAAGAACAGATGGTCCTGCCGTTTGCCGGGAATCCCACTTCCAGCCGCACGGTGAGGCTGCCGTTTGCCGAATCCATTTCACATGCCGTCCGTTCCAGCACTTCCTGCCCCGTCCTGCTGGCAGTCATTAAACCGCTCTTTCCCGATCCTTTTGCCTTGAAATTGTATTTGTCCACTTCCCGCCGGAACAGCCGCAGCAGATAATCCTGTAACGCAATCCGCCTTTCCCTGTTCCCGTAATATTCCGCCGGAAAACCCGCTCCTTTCCCTTCAATGTGAATGCTGACTTTGGAAGGGGCCGCAAACGGGTCCCCCTGCACATGGTCAATGGACAGCACATAACTTCCGAAGCTGTAACTGCCCTTCGTATCCTTATACGCCGGATATCCCCTGTGGTCAATATTTCTCAATAATGTCTGTAATTCCGTAGCCGTCTTTGCCATTTCCGTTTTTTCCTTTCCAATTGCCAATTAACCGTTGCCCGCAGCGGTTCCGTTACGCTTGCTTATTCCGCATCCCCCGAAGGACCGCATATGCGGAAGGAAAACCGGATATCTTTTTCCCCGTCCACATGATATGCATCTTCCACGTCTGCCCCCCAGCTATTGATACCGCCCACACCCCGGACTGCTCCGTAAATGCAGAGTACCGTCCTGCGGGGAGCAGGAAGTTCCTCCTGGTGGGTCGCCTGCTCCAGTTCCAACGCCGTATAGGGCAGACAGGAGAATGCCAGCTTATCCATCTCAAACCGCAACGCTTTCGCTTCCGGCTCTTTCCTGCTGTTATCCAGTCCCGTGCTCCTCCATACTTCCACCCAGTCGCTGTCCATATGCATTCCGCAGTCCTGCGGTACCAGATGCGGTGTAACCGGAAGTCCTTCCACTTCATGCACACCGTGGACTCCCCCCGCCTTCCGGTCGGGATAGGTTTCCCCGGACAGCCCTTCATATAGGAACCGTTCCGCACAGGTCGGCATGAGAAAACGCATTCCGAATACCGGCAGCTCCGGCAGTCCTTTCTTTCCGGCATAATATGCCTCCACCCGGATATTCCCCAGAGCATCCGTCTCATAAGCCACCGTTACGTCGGTTTCCGGAACCGTTACGGTCCGGCAGGAATAGGTAACACGGACGGTTTCCGCCCTCTCCCCTGCCGAATAGATGTTATTGGCAGGCGCACAGGGAAACGGGATTTCCTTCCCGTCCACCGCCACATCCGTCTTCACGCAGCGGAGGAACATGTCCGCCGCCGCCCACATTCCGCTCCTTAACGGGAAACCGCACCCCCTGTCATTGTCCGTAACCGCCCTCCAGAAAACAGGACGGGGCGCACGGTACAGCCATTCCCTGCCGTCCACGTTAAGCGACACCGGACCACCCGCCTCATAGGAGAAAATGTAGTGGAATTTTTTTCCTCCCGCCGTGCCTTTTATGCCCAAAGTCGTATCGCCGTAGATGACTTCCAGTTGCGGCATGATATTTTTACCTGTATTTTCCATAATAATACCTCACTTCCTGCATGGCAGGCTTCTCCGTCCTGTCCGCGAACACAATGCCGTTGCCCGAAAACTCATAATCTGCGGGTCTGTCGTCAAAATCCCCGCCGTAACGCAGTACTTTCCTGCCCGTAACTGCATCCTCCACCCAAAGCGCCTGGTCGATAAAATCCCATATGAACCCGCCCTGGTACATCTCAAATTCATCCAGCAGTTTCATGTAAGAATCCATTCCTCCCAGCGAGTTTCCCATATTATGCATGTATTCACATAAAATAAAAGGCTTGTCCGGTTCGTTTTCCAAATATTTACGGATTTCCCAGGGTGTCTCGTACATACGGCTCTCCACGTCGGATATTGTCTTTGTATATGCCCGGTTGTTGTACACGCCTTCGTAATGCACCAGTCTGCCGTCTTTCTTTTCCTTAAAGTACCGGTTCATGCACTCAATGTTGTCCCCGGCATAAGATTCGTTCCCCAAAGACCAAAAGAGGATGGAAACATGGTTTTTAAAATATTCAAAATTGCTCTTTGCCCTGTCCATCACCACTTCCTTCCACTGGGGCAGACTGCCCGGCACATTCCATGAGCTTTCTATCGCCCCCATCTTCTGCCAGGAGCCATGGGACTCCAGATTCGTTTCCGACATCATGTATATCCCGTTTTCATCACACATGTAATACCAGGGAATCTGGTCCGGGTAATGGCAGGTACGCACCGCATTAATATGGTTGGCATGGAAACATTCCATATCGCGTTCCATTTCCGCCATACCGATGCATCTTCCGCCCTCCGCACTCCATTCATGGCGGTTGACACCGTTTAAAACCAGCCGTTTTCCGTTCAGGTACATCACCTTGTCCACGATTTCGATTCTGCGGAACCCGATGGGGTAAGGCACGGCTTCCACCGGTTTTCCCGTTTCGTCATACAGCTTCACCAACAGCCGGTACAGGTACGGCGTCCCGTACGCCCAGGGCTTCACCTGTCCGATTTCCCGCTCCGGCAGCGTGCAGTTTACAATCTGCCAGCCCTCTGACACCGCTTCCTTCCATTCCGCCGCTTCTTCCACGGAAACCGTATCCTGCGGCAGGACAAACGCATATTCCATGCACACATTCCCCTCCGCATCCGACAGCAGGACTTCCGCCCTGCCGCCGCAGTCTTTTTTCAGCGAAAGTTTTAAATCCAGGCCAATGCTTCCCGTCCCGTCCTCATGGAGCACCGGTTTCGCCCACAGGTCCTCCGCATGGACTTCCGGCTTGCCATACAGCGTCACGTTACGGAATATCCCAAAGAAGCGGAAAAAGTCCTGATCTTCCAAAAATGCCGCCGTACTCCTCTTATGCACTTCCACCGCCAGCCGGTTTCCTTTCTCTTTTATATAAGGGGTCAGGTCAAACTCCGCAGGCACGAAGCTGTCTTCCGAATACCCCACAAAACTGCCGTTCAACCAAAGGAACACCGCCTGCTCCACGCCTTCAAAACGCAAAAACACCCGCCGGCCCACAAGCCCTTCCTCCAAATCAAATTCCTTCAGGTAAGAACCGACCGGGTTATAGTCCGCTTCCGAGAACATTCCTTTCCATTCATGGCTCCCGTCCATACTGTACGCCGGTCTGCGGTATGCATGACCTTCCCACGGATACATCGTATTGATGTAGTGGAGCTTGTCATAGCCGGCAATTTCGATATGGCACGGCACCTCAATTTCACCAAACCCGGAAGCATCGTAACCGTTCCCGTAAAAATCCGCCGGACGCTCCATGGCATTTTTGCTGTAACGGAATTTCCATGTCCCGTTTAAGGACTGTTCCAGCGAATGTTCCCCCGCTTCCATTTCCTCCACGCTCCGGTAAAACACATGGTCGCTGTGGGCCGGCAGCTTGCCTGCACGGAACACTTCCGGGTCATCCAGCCATCTTAAGTCTTCTTTCATAAGCCATTCCCTATTCCTTTCTTTCATTTTTCCCGTTCCCTATCCTTTTTTCCGGCTTATCGGCAGACTCCGGGGTCTGCCGCACATGCCGTTATCTACCATAACATCCATAGCATAAAGGATACTATCAATAATAATAACCGTATTTCCGGAACCCAGCAATAACTTTTTATTTATTTTATTATTTACGGTTTGCCGCTCCCACATTTTGGAATAATAACCGCTCCCGGTATCCCCCGCCCAGGTTCACATCCGTCCGGCAAGCAGCACGCTCGCCCATATCCCCGCCAAGGAGGATAACAACGCCCCTTTTAAGGTATATTTCGTCTTCGTTACCTTTGCCGCCAAAAAGTACACGCTCATGGTATAAAACACCGTTTCCGTACAGCTCATCATAATGGAAGTAATCAACCCGATACGGGAATCCGGTCCGTACGTCTTGAAAATATCAAGCACCAGCCCTGTCGCCGCGGAAGAAGAAAACATTTTCACCAGCACCAACGGAAGCAGTTCCGACGGGAACCCCAGTTTTTGCGTCATTTCACCGAACAGCCCGCCGATAAACCCCAAAAAACCCGATGCGCGCAGCACTCCCACCGCCACCATCAGCCCCACCAGAGTGGGCATAATCTGGATGACCGTTTGAAACCCGTCTTTCGCCCCTTTTATAAAGTCTTCATAAACATTCCGCTTATGAACCATCCCATATGCCACAATGTAAAAAATAATGACTGGAATCATGATACTGGAAATATTGGACAATGCGTTTAGGATAATAATCTCCCCTGTTTCTACATCCTTAAAACAGTTTATTTAAAAAAAGGTGCATGTATTCCTCATGCACCCCACGAATCCCTGCACTGCTACCGTTTCCTTCCCAGCCACTCATTCAGGAAATGGACTTCTTTCGCACGGTTAATAATATCCGTGGCATTGTCCTGGATATATACGGTAAGCTGGCGGATTTCCTCCTCCGTAAAACCGGAGGATTTCACAATGGAGCCTCTTGGGACGATGCCTTCCGCATAATCATGCTCCCCCCGTTCAAAACAGACCCTCACCATCTTTTCACCGTCTTTCAACAGCAGTCCCGAATATGTCATCCGAAGTTCCCCATCGTTACCCATACCTTATCCCCCCATCCGGTTTTTGACAGCCCATGCCGCACTTGTTCTTCTTATTTCCTTAGCCCGGCATCCTGCCTTATGGATATTATACATGAATTCCCTCAAAAAAGCATCAAAATTATGGCATTTTAACAATAATTATGGTAAAGTATAGTTATATGTTTTCAATGCATACAATCTAAAAGATACCGGGAAAGGGCGGGGTATAAAAATGGAATACAACGAAGAACTGTTCAAAAAAAGCGCTAACTGGAAAGCCGGTGCGGTCTGGCTGGTTCTTAGCGTATCACTTACGGCAATTTATGGTTACGAAACAGTGAAGGGATTACGGAGTGGGGGATATTTTGCGGTTTTCCTCCTTTTCTGCTGGATTCCCTACCTGTGCGGCCTGCTTCTTATTAAGATACAGGGATTGGCAACTTCTTATTATAAGGATGTCATTGCGGTAGGATACGGCTTCTTTTATGCTTATATTGTATTTACCACGGTTTCGCCTCTCTGCTTCATGTACATACTTCCCCTTGCATGTATGCTGATTCTTTACAAAAACCGGAATTTCATGATTCGCTGCGGCATTGCTGCCGCCATTGTCATTTTGGCGGGCAGCTTCTACAAGTACGCGAACGGCATGAACACCGCGGCAGATTTAGGTGTCTTTGGGCTTCAGTTGTCCTGCGTCCTCCTATGCTTCGGCTGTTATGCCCTGTCTATTAACCACTTAAACCTCTCCGACGGCGCCCTGACGGATTCCATTAAAGGCAACCTGCAAAGGGTCATTACCACCATCGACCAGGTGAAAACGGCAAGTACTTCCATCGTGGACGGCGTTACCGTAGTCCGTGAACTTGCCGACGAAAACAGACAGGGGGCTCATTCCGTGGTACGCAGCATGGATAAGCTGTCGGAAAACAACCATATGCTCCAGGAAAAAACCATGTCCTCCATGGGTATGACCACGGATATCAATACACAGGTGCAGAACGTTGCCGCCCTCATCGGACAGATGGTCAGCCTGACCAACGAATCCATCCGTCATGCCGATGCCAGCTCCACGAAGCTGAACAGCGTCGTGGAAACCACAAACGACATGGCAAAGCTATCCACGGAAGTGGAAAACGTATTAACGGAATTCAAGCAGGAATTTAACATGGTAAAAGAGGAAACCAGCACCATCGAAGGCATCAGCTCCCAAACGAACCTGCTGGCGCTGAACGCTTCCATTGAAGCCGCAAGGGCAGGGGAAGCGGGCAAAGGTTTCGCCGTAGTGGCGGACGAAATCCGCAACCTGAGCATGGGTACGCAAAGTTCCTCCAGCCGCATTATGTCGGCGCTTGCCCATTTGGAAGAAACTTCCGGTAAAATGACCGAATCCATCATCCGTACCCTGGAATTGATTCAGGTCAATCTGGAACAGGTGACACAGGTAACAAAAAGTGTGGACAGTATTACGCAGGATTCCGTCCAGTTAGGAAACAATATCAAAGTCATCGACTCTGCCATAAAGGATGTGGAAACCTCCAACCAGAACATGGTCAATAACATGCAGCAAATTTGCGATGTCATGCAAATTATGGTGGACTGTGTGGAAGACGCCAACGAAACCACCAAAACCATGCTGAGCAAATACGAAGAAACCGCCGAAAATGTCAACAACATAGAATCCACCGTGGGAACGTTGATGGAAGACCTCGGGGAAGGCGGTTTCATGGGAATCCAGGATGTCCGTCCGGGCATGAAGATATCCCTTCTCGCCTCTGAAGGCGGCACACACAGCGAATACCGGGGACAGATTGCGGAACAGCAGGGTGACGATATTCTCGTAACCATACGGCAGGACGGCAAAGAACCCATTCAGTCAAAATCAAAGAACCTGGGTTTCCATCTGCGGATTGTGGTGGATAACGTCCTTTACCATTGGGAAAACGTAAAAATTTCTCCCGTAAGGGAAAAGGCGGACTGCTACCGGCTGACGGTATTCTCTACGCCCAAAGTCATCAACCGCAGAAAATATCCCCGTATGCCGCTGTCCCATTCCTGTGAAATCCGCTTTAAGGATGCGGATAAACCTTTTACGGGGAAAATGGTGAATTTCAGCGCCAACGGTTTTGCCTTCACCACGACGGCAAACGAGTTTGCACACTCCATGGGAAAAGACGTAACGGTTTCCATTTCGGGTTTCCCGCTTCCCGATGTACGCTCTTTGGAAGGACGCATTATCCGCAATACGGATAACGAAGGGAAATACATCATCGGATGCCGGATGCCGGAAGATCATTTTGCCATCCAGGATTATGTAAGCGCAACCCACACAGATTAAAGCGTGCAATCCTTCCAGCCGCTGCGCCTTTATACGGTATTTTATAACCGGCGAGCAATTTGCACAAAAAAAGTGGAATTTTGCTCACGAATTTGATATAATACCTATTAACAGCTTTTCGGGAACCAAATTTATATTCACCATTTATATGGATATCCAAAAAGGAGGTAAAAAAACAGACAAAATTTTGAAAGCACCGGAAAACCGTGTAGAAACATAGAATATGTGTTGGCGCGTTGCCTTGACGCAAATTCCCTGTTACACGTAGCCGGATACCCACGCTGCAGACAGAGGGTACCGGCCCCACGGCAATCATCAGAATGTCTAACGCATATCTGCCTGACCATACCGAGGGAACCAGCAGCAGCCTACGTCACGCCAACACATGGACGGAATTGGAATGAGTGGGAGGAAAGAATAAACGGGATAAAGGCAACGCAGAAATGGGGATAGAGTATGAAAATTAAAAACGGGAAAAAGGAAGACACAGGAAACACACGAACCGCAAAAGACGGCAATTCGTTTATCAGCATTGAGAAAAAAGTGGCCAAACGTTTTGGCCAGGTAGTCAGTCTCTGCTGCATTATACTGGGGATTATTACCTCTGTATTAAGTTATATTTCCTCCATCAGCGCAGTTTCGGAAACCATTGACAACACATCCGCGGTAGCGGCAAATTATGTAGCCGCCTCCTTAAACCAATACATAGCAATTGCCTACGAAACAGGAACCATTGCCCGTTTGTCGGACCCGGAACGGACACCGGAAGAAAAGGGTGATATTTTAAGCGTAAAAGTCAGGGAGCACGAATTAAACAGCGCTTATCTCCTCGACAGCAGCGGCAAAGATATCCTTTCCGGCACGGACTTTTCCGACCGCGATTATTTCAAAGAAGCCATGAAGGGTAATACTTATGTTTCCACACCCGCCTACAGCCAAGTCACCGACCAGGTATCCTTTGCGGTTGCCGCCCCGTTATGGGAAAACGGTGTCGCAGGCTCCAAAGCCGTGGGAGCCATTGTGTACGTGCCGGACGGCGAAAGTTTAAATAACATTATGCGTTCCATAAAGGTCGGAAAAGGCGGTACTGCTTTTATGACCGATTCCAAGGGCATTACCATCGCGGACATCAATTCGGAAACTGTCGGTGTGGAAGATTGCCTGGCGCTTGGCGACAGCAACCCCAAACTCAAGAAATTCAGCGCCATCTGCCAAAAGATGGTAAACGGGGAAGACGGAACCGGAACGTACTCCTACGGGGGCGTGACAAAAATCGTTTCCTACTCGCCGGTACCCGATACGGCAGGATGGAGCATCGGTGTTGCCGCCGTAAGGAATGAATTTTTGGGGAAATTTTATCTTGCCTTGGGGCTTACGGTTGTCTTTGTCATCATCTTTACCTTACTCGGCATCCAAAACGGCATCCGGTTGGGAAAAGCGGTTGCCAAACCGATTATCACGTCGGTGGACCGCCTGAAGTTATTGGCCGCAGGTGATTTCCATTCCGACACACCGGTACCGGAAACCAATGATGAAACGGCAATCCTGATGAACAGCCTCGCCGAAACCATCCATGACCTGAAAGCCGTTGTTTCCGACATCAGCAGTCATTTGGCAGAGCTGGCGGACGGTAATTTCAAGATTACCATAAACGAAGATTATAAGGGCGACTTTTCGTTAATCAGCACCTCATTCCGTGACATTATCTCCTCCTTAAGCGCAGCCATGAAGGAAATTGACGGCAACGCCGAAAGCGTCCAAAACGGCTCCAATGATTTGGCAGGCGCTTCGCAGTTACTCGCCGAAGGCGCTACGGACCAGGCAAGCGCCATCGAGGAATTGACGGCAACGATTACGGATATTTCGGAGAAAATACATATTAATGCGGAAAATGCGGAAAAAGCGAAAAACACCGTGGAAAGCATGAACAGCCGTATCATGGAAAGCAACCGGCAGATGCAGCAGAATACGGAAGCCATGACAAAAATTAAAGACGCTTCCAATAAAATCGCGGAAATCATCAGCAGTATCGAAGAAATTGCCGACCAGACAAACCTGCTTGCGTTAAATGCGTCCATTGAAGCCGCAAGGGCCGGAGAGGCCGGCAAAGGCTTCGCGGTTGTTGCCACACAGGTTGGAATCCTTGCGGAACAGAGTTCCGAAGCCGCAAGAAATACCAACGAGCTGATACAGAATGCCATTTCCGCAGTAGACGGCGGAACCAAACTTGCCAAATCCGCCGCGGATTCCCTGATTTCCGTTGTGGACAATGCAAAAGATGTCAAAGAAGCCATCATCGTCATCGCGGAAGCCTCCGATAACCAGGCGGAAGCCGCTGCCCAGGTTACGTTGGGCATCACCCAAATTGCGGAAGTCGTGGAATCCAATTCCGCCACCTCGGAAGAATGCGCCGCTTCTTCGGAAGAACTGTCCGGGCAGGCAGATATCTTAAAAGAACTGGTGGGAAGGTTCCAATATTTTACTTAATCTGCAAAAAGGAAAGAGGGGGACATTTTTTGTCTCCCTCTTAATTTGATTCCCACGCCATCCGGCACGTTATTTATGGAAATAAAAGTTTTTGCAGCGCCCCGGCATAAAGTGATTTACCGTCCGCCGCAAAGACATCAATCCGGTCCGTGTCGCTGCTCCTATCCTTAAATGCCGGAAACAGGAAACCGCATTCCGGTTCTCCCGCCTCATAATCCCCGCTTACGGGGCAGACCGCACATATAAGAAACTGGTATACTTCCTCGGATTCCCAAAGGCTTTCCTTATCCTCCGCCTTTAAAGGCACATCATAGCTTCCATGGAAGAAATAAACGGCATACCCGCTGCCTGTTTGACACACTTTTCCAAATTCTTCATAAAACACATCCAGCATGGCATCATTTTTCAGTCCGCATTCCTTAAGCGCCATCAGCATCTGCCAGGTACTCCCCGGCTTCTTATCCGCCTCCCCAAACAGATATTCCTTCAATTGTACATTCGTATCCGAAAACGGAACCGCCTTTGCAATCGTTAAGTTAAACTGCTGGTCCTTTGCCGACAGTTTTTGGAAATGCTTATTAAAAGTCCCGTCCACAAAACCCTCCCCGTCCAAATACGCACCTGCCATCCGGTCGAAACAATTCCGTTTTAAAGTCATGCGTCTGGTCAGCTCCAGCATATCCTCACGGTTAATTTTTTCCATGGTTCCTCCCCCTTATCGGAATGTTATCTGCCCTTTTTTTAAGAGACTCCCAATCCGCTCATGCAAGTATCAGTTTATACGTCCGCCGCATAATCCGGCTTCTTTACGCACACACGGAGCAGGGCATACAGCGTAAACGTATAGGGTATTATTGTACCGCACAGTATGAAAACCCAATAACCCGGTCCATATTCCAAACTCAGGTATCCGTGTCCTTCCGCCCATAATTGCTGCCGTCCATGACTGTTGCGATAAAATTCTTCCCACTGCCTGCTGCCATTTATGAACTGCCGCATTGCATCCTTTATCTGCCGCCTATTTATAAGTATATCCCTAAATACAATTTCCCTCAATACTCTTTCCTGAATTTCCCAATACAATTCAATGAATCAGCAAAGTAATAACATCATTCGTGACAAAATATTAAATATCAAAAACGTACACACCTCATTGCTTGCAGCACGCCTCCCACGCTCATCCGCATACCCCGGCGTCCCTCTCTCCTCCTCCAGCTTCGCCAGTTCTTCCATCGCTTTTAACCCGCCTTGTGTCAAGTTAGTGACACGAACTTATTAATAATTTTGATACTGCA